>CAZRXE010000803.1:0-6187 GCA_964603695.1 uncultured Heliomicrobium sp. | reverse complement strand
ACCTGGGTACGCATCGCTTCCAGCGTGCGCGGCGCACGCTGGAAGCGATGCGTACCCGGGAAATTATCTGTTCGGCGCTAATTGGCGGAAGTCGCCCGCGCCGCCGGCCAACACCCGCCCTGCTTCGTCTTTGATTTCATACAGGAAGGTGCCGGTCGCTTGCGCCGCTGGAATCAAGAACGGCACGCGTCCGCGCGGAGTGGACATCAGCGCCTGCCGCACATCGCGATATTCACCCGCCGCCAGCGTTACTGAAATGTAATTGAGCGGTTGCGGCGAAGCGATTTCAAATTCCATCGTTACATTTTCCGTCGTCGCTGCAATCTGGCGCGGCGTGACGGTCAATTGCGCCGGCGGTGACTCCGCACCCGCCACCGAATTCGGCGGTCGCCCATTGGCCGCATTGGCGCTGGGCAATCCGGTCGGGTTCGGCATTTCAATCGGCGGCACAACGCCCACGGGCGATACACCGGTCGCGTCGTAAGTGACGGGCGCACCGGTAATATATTGAGGCGAATTCAGCGAGCTTTGATTGGTGGCGCTGCCGGGACTGCCGGCCAATGTTTTCGTACCGATGGTCGCACCGCGCACCAGTCGCAAGGCATTTTTTTCGTCAAACACCATCAGCATCCAATTGCTGCCCATCGCTACGGGGTCTTCAATCGGCAACTCAATTTCCACATCCGGCGGCAGGTTGAATTGTTGCGGTCTGACTTCATTGCTGTTTTTATCGTCGTTGATGGTGATGCGCGCCAAACCAGTGAAGGTGCGTTCCGTATCCAGATTGCGCAGCTTCATGATCAATTGGCCATTGCGCAGTTCCGAAGTCGCCTGCAAGCGCGGCCCCAGATTTTTGCCCGCATACCCAATCCCGCCCGGAGCCGTCGGCTTGCTGCCTTTACCAATATCCGTCGTGGCGGTTCGCACCGTGTTGAAGCTGTTGTTAGTCAGAGACGGCGGATTGATCGCGGTCGAGGAAGGCACAGGCGGCGGCGTCAGCGGAGTCGTCGAACCGGCAAGATCAATAACCGGTGCGGCGGAATTGCGCGACAACGACGGCGCGTTGCCGGATGTGGCCGGGCCGCTGACCACTGATGAAGTGACGGGCGGAACCACCGGCGGCACGTCAAATTTCGGCGAGGCCGGATTCACAGCCAAGTCAATGCTGGAAGCCACCATCGGCGCACGCACGAAAAAGACGCTGGGATCGGGCGTCATACGCCATTCGTGATTGCGCAGTGCAAAGACCAGCATTTCACGGCCTGTCATGCCGCTCGACTGCTTAACATCCGGCGCGGCAGTCTTTGGTTTAGGCGCAAATAAATTGCGGCTGGATGGAAAAATCCATTGTCGCGCGCCGATGGCGGCGAACAATTCATTCATTTCTCTCGGTGACGGCCCTTGCGGCGGCTGTACGTACTCCTGCACTTCGATAGAAGCCTGCGTCATATCCCGTAGCGGCGCGCTCATCGGGGCTTCGTAAACCGTGATGGCATACGATTCCAACAAGCCGGAATTGAGCAGCGCTTCGGCATAAGTATACGCCGATTCGATGGACGAGAACTTGCCGAGCCGGACGCGATAAAACAATCCGTGTTCGGGCAGCGCGCCCTTCACCCAATAAGCTTCCAATCCCTGAACCAGCAGACCGCTACGCATCTCGTCAGCGCACTGCTGCGACCGCACGGCGGCAATCTGTACGGAGTATTCTCTGGCCAACGCTGATACTGCGCAGGGGGAGAGCCAGAAAAATAGAACCATCAGCGCCAAGCAAACGGGCGGCACCTTTCCCTGTTTTACTTTCGCGTTTTTCACTGTATTACCCTGCCTTCAAAATGGTGAGGCTTGTCCAATTACTTCATGGGCAACGATAGGATTCACGACTTTCTCTTTTTTGATTGGGATACGGACCGACGAATATGGGATGCGAGTCTTCATCGGCAGAAGGATCATAACAGAGGCGCGACCGGCTTCTCAATGCCGATTCCGGCCTCCGCCGATTCTTTATGAAACTTCCTTCCCATTGCGCTCAAGCTTACATCGGCGGATGCAGTTCAAATTCCTTCGGCGGTTCCGCACCTAGCAAATGCTTGACGAAATAATCCCAGCGGCGGCGCACCATGTACGGTTCGTTTCCAAAGCCGTGAGCACGATTCGGGAAAAGAATCAGGTCAAAATCCTTGTTCGCCTTAATCAGTTCGTTGACTACCAGCAAGGTGCTGTAAGGCGGCACATTATTATCAAGCGTGCCGTGTGCGAGCAGCAGTTTGCCTTTCAGGTTTTTGGCGATTAGTTGATTGGCTTGATTGTCATAATTGGTCGTGCCGTCTTCGTTGCGTTTAAGCAAACCCTGCCATTTTTCCGCCCAGTCGTCTTCGTACTCGCGGTTGTCGTGATTGCCGGCTTGCGCGACGCCGACTTTGAAAAAGTCCGGGTATTGAAACATCGCCGCCGCCGTCGCGTTGCCACCGCCTGAATGGCCGTACATTCCCGCGCGGTCAATGTCTATCCAGGCGTGACGCTGCGCCAGTTGCTTCATCGCTGTCACTTGATCGGGTAGGGTGTTGTCGCCCATTTCGCCGTACCAGAATTCGTGGAATTTCTTTGACCGCCAGGGCGTGCCCATTCCATCCACCTGAATAACGACGAATCCGAGTTCGGCCAGCGCCTGCTGATCGCCGCGTTCTGCCGAAAAGTTGCGCCCGCGAACACTGCCCGTTTGCGGGCCGGGATAAATATTGTTGATGATCGGATACTTTTTGATCGGGTCGAATTTGGTCGGCACAAACATCAATCCGTACAAGTCGGTCGCGCCGTCGCGCGCTTTGACCGTGATCGGTTGCGGAGGTTTCCAACCAGTGGCCAGCAAACGCGAGATGTCAGCCTTTTCCAGAGTCAGCAATTGCTTCCCTTCCCAATCGCGCAGCACTGCCACCGGCGGCACGTCCGGCTTGGAATAACCGTCAACGAAAAACTGTCCCGAAGGCGAAAGCGAAATGTCGTGATCGGCATCTTCCGGTGAAAGCAGCTTCAAGCCTTTGCCATCAAAACCGATGCGGTAAAAATGGCGAAAATAAGGATCGCGGCCTTTTTCCTTGCCGACGCCCAGGAAGTAAAGCAGCCGGTTGCGTTCATCCACGCGCAGCAATTGAGTGACGTTGCCGTCGCCCGTGGTGATTTGGTTTTTCAGCTTGCCGGTTTGCGCGTCGTAAAGGTAAAGCTGTCCCCAGTTGTCGCGTTCTGAAAACCACAGGATTTCGTTCGACGCGGACAGATAACGCCAGTTGACGCGGCCATTGCCGGATTCAAAAAAGGTCGCGACTTTTTCTTCCAGCACATCGCGCACCGCGCCGGTGGCGGCATCGGCCACGCGCAATTTCGCCTCTTTGTGATCGCGCGAAGAGGAAACAAAGGCCAGTTGCTTGCCGTCCGCGCTCCATTGCACATCCGCCCAGACGCCGCCGCAGACCACGTGATCGCAAAGCGTTGAACGATGCGGGTCGGCAGGCATTTTCAGCCGGACAACTTTCGCGGCGTCCACTTCGATAATCACTCGCTCGATCATGAAAATCTTTTGGTCGCCGGGCAGCGGATATTTCCAGGCTTCGAGTTTCGGATGGCCGACCTGCGTGTTGACCAGATACATTTCGCCAACGCCGCGCCCGTCGTGCTGAAAAGTGGCGATTTTTTTGGAGTCCGGCGACCAGGCAAGCACGGGCGAATCGCTTTTCGACCAGCCGGCGTTGTTCGTCGCGTAACCGAAATCCTTGACGCCGTCCGTGGTCAATTGCGTTTCCTTGCCCGTCGCGGCCTCGCGCACCCACAGGTTGTAATCACGGATGAAAGCCACGCGCTTGCCGTCAGGCGAAGTTGCCATCGCGTCCGCGCTGAAACCTCTGGCCCCGCGTTGACCGCCGCGCTGCCCGCCTTCGCGGCTTTCCACGGCCTCAGCGCGACACTGACTGCCTTGCTCATCGCAGGTAAAGCGCCGCCGCTCGACATTGAAAGAAATCGTCCTGCCATCCGCCGCGAATTCGATTTGCTGAAACGGCAGTTTGAAAGCTTCGTACTTCACGCCCGCCGCCACCGACAAGGCCGCCGCCAATTTGGCGTGATCGAAAGCCGGGCCTTTGACGCCGCGCGCCGGATCCACCAGCACGAATTCATTGCCGTTTTCGGTCGCCACGCGATACCAGAATCGCCCGTCCGGCAACCACGTCGGACGCACTCCCGCGCGCAAAACCAACGGCGCGGTGTTGTAACCCATGAACTTTTCGGCGCGCGCATAATCTTCCGCCGTCAATGCGCGCGGCTGGGCAGTGCAAATGGTTGTCATCAGAACAGTCATTACTCCGATTGCAAAAAAGTGAAGAGAAAAACGGTGCAAACGCATGGTTGATCCTCCGTCAATGATGGTTTGATGTTGTGAACTTATCCCTGGTCGCAAAGACGCCGTTTACCAGTCGCAGATTTCAGGAAAATGCGCGGGTTATTTTCCGCCGACGCCTGCCCAAACCATGCGATGAAAGTCTTCATCCATTTGCGCGGGTGAAATGGATTTGCCGTGATCCAGCCACCAGCGCATCAGCGAAAACATCGCGCCCGCAAAAGCATAAGCCTGCGCCGCATGACTGCCAGATGAAGAAGCCGGACACAATTGATTGAGACGGCGTTCGATTCCCCGCGCGAAGTGTTCCTGCGCCAGTTCCATCGCGTCTTGAAAGTTGCCGGAAGCGACCATCGAATCGTAAAGCGTGCCTAAACTCGCCACGTGTTCAAACATCTCCCGCACCGGCGCAACACGCCCGGACGTGTCGCCGCACCTCGTCAGCACGTTGGCCATGTGCTCGAAAAATTCATCGGCATCGCTCAGAAACAGATCGTCCTTGTCGCGGTAATGCGCGTAAAACGTCGAGCGACTGACGCCCGCCAGGTCCAGCACATCCTGCACTGTGATGTCGTCGAAAGCTTTTTCGTGCATCAGCGTAATCAGCGCATCTCCCAGCACGTCCCGCGTGCGCTTAACGCGGCGATCCAGTTTTCGCCCTGCCAATAACAATTTTTCGGACATTTAACTCCCCTTTGTTCGATAACCGCGAAAGCGAATTGACGGTGTCGGCGTCCGCCTTCTACCTTGCAGCGCGCGAAGCGATAAACGCCCGCGCAGTATCAAACAGCTTTTTGCGAAACGCCAAATTCAACATAGGGAAAACAAACATGAACTCGTACAACCATCCGGCCGGCCAGATTGCCTTGCGAAACGCCGGGAAAAGCTACGCCACGCCGGCAGGCGAATTTCCGGCGCTGCGAGACATTGATCTGGAAATCGCCGCCGGCCAATTCGTCGCGCTCACTGGCAAATCCGGCAGCGACAAATCCACGCTTTTGAATTTAATCGGCGGCATTGACCGTCCCAGCCGGGGCGAAGTCATCGTCGCAGGCGCAGCGGTGCATCAACTTTCCGAAAACGAACTGGCGCGTTGGCGCGGCAAAACAGTCGGCGTGGTTTTTCAATTCTTTCAGTTGCTCCCGACGTTGACCGTCGCCGAAAACGTCATGCTGCCGATGGATTTTTGCAACGCGCGCCCGGCCAAACAGCGCCGCGCAGCCGCGCTGGACTTGCTCGACCGCGTAGGCATCGGCGATCAAGCAGACAAACTGCCGACTACGCTTTCAGGCGGCCAGCAACAACGCGCCGCCATCGCCCGCGCGCTGGCCAACGATCCGCCCATAGTCATCGCCGACGAACCCACAGGCAATCTGGATTCGGAAACCTCGCGCGCCGTACTCGACCTCTTTCGCCAATTGACCGAGCAAGGAGTCACCGTCGTCATCGCCACGCACGAACGCGACCTGTCAGGCTTGATTGATCGCAACATCGAGTTGGTGGACGGCCGGATAACGCAAAGGATTTCGGCAGCAATCGCCTAACTGTACAGGAGAACAAGTAATGCCCGCATATTGGAAAAAAGCGATTCGCGATTTCTGGCTTGAACGCACGCGCACGACGCTGGTCGTGCTGGCGATTGCATTGGGGATTTCAGCGTTTTCGGCGGTGCTGTCGAGTTACGCCATTCTGACCCGCGAATTGGACGAAGGTTATTTGGCGACCAACCCGGCGTCATTCACTTTGCAGACCGACAAAGTTGACGAAGCCTTGCTGAAGGCCGTTGCCGCTCACGCTGCC
>CAZRXE010000802.1:0-5424 GCA_964603695.1 uncultured Heliomicrobium sp. | reverse complement strand
CAGCGCGAGTCCAAAGCGAACTTCAGGCATTATCCGTAGGGAAGCAGGCGAGCGATTTTGTTTTTGGCGGCATCCAGGACTTCAAGCGCAGTTTCGGAACATTGAAGCGCACTGCCGGAATTAACGGCTTAAACTTTCACGACTTCAGACATGCTTTTGTTTCACGCTCAATTCTGGCAGGCATTCCTCACGCGATTGTTTTGAAGGCGAGTGGGCATGCCTCAGAAGAATGGAAGCGCTATTTGAACGTCACGCCCGATCAGCTTCGCCGATTGCTTGAGCCGATTGGCGACCAGACCGCAGCGGAAGTGAAAGAGTATGCTCGATCAGTGATGAAGGGTTTGCGTGAAGCGATGAGATACGACGAGATTGAGAGATTATTTGAACTTTAGTAGGCCTAAACTTCGTGCAGCACCTGTTCACGCTACTCAAAATTAACGAGCGCGCGGCACTGATTGTGCTTGACACATGGCGGGGGCGAGAAGGTGCGCCCAACCTGAGCCTGACGCATAACAACTCACTGCGCATCCCCAACGTGATTGCTACAGAGATTGCGGATTACCCGGAGACGACGTTGGAGCAGTTCACTAGACCGCCGTGAAACTGCGCAACATCGTGAACCATTTGATGTAAAACTCTAGTAGTTAGGACATTGTGGCCTTACTGCGGCCTGTGATCCCTCCTGCCTGAATCCAGGCTAACAGTTGTTCACCAATCACACGAGGCTGATTTCCGATATAAGAAATCGCCAGATGTCCATTCTCGATAGCCCGACGAATCGTAGAGTAACTGCACTTACTCAGCTCAGCCGCCTCGCTCATCGTATAGACCCCTGTCCCGTGAATAGGAACACTCACAAGGACAGGTTGATTTGAGTGATTAATGTTGATCTCTGTTTCGGCAACATTCTTTCGCATCCTGACTTCCCTCCACTTCTTGGATCCTGGAGTCTGAAAGTTAATACCTCAAAGTCATTGCCAGTTCAGTACGCCGCGCAAGATCGCGGCTCAATGTACTAACGATCTGCGACATTTGGTCGAGCCGAACAGCCTTCATTCCAGAAGACCGCATGATCTCGGCCGCTTTCAGCGCGCCTCCCAGGTTAAGTTGATTCGCCTCCAAACTGAGTTGATAAGCTTGCGTGACGCCCTGAACCTGTTTGCGGTAGGCGCTTTCGACGCCGCTTGCGGCCATGTCACGGTTGATGCGTGCAGCGGCATTATTCGCTGCCGCCTGCTGATTGGTAATGCTCGTTGCCCGTTCGGCATAGATGTCAGCAGCGTATTCGCGCATCTTCGTCGTGGATTCGACGTTTTCGATCTGGCTTTGACCGGCAATGCGAACTGAGCCTGCTCTGGCATCGGTGGTCGTATTGTTGATGGAAATGTCAGCCACGCCTCTGGCTCCGCTGGTAATAATTTTCGTTCCCTCTTCAGCCGCTGGCAGCAGGGGCGCGCTGGCTCCGCCGAGTCTGGCCAGTCCGCCAGCCGTATGCTCAGTCATCTCCAGCCCACGATTGATCAGTGTGCCGACATTCTGCTGAGTCTGAGTAATCCGCAGGTCGCGTTCCTCGCGGCTTGCCTGAATTCCCGCCTGACGCTGACCAAAGCTGCGGTCGGCGAGAATGCCGACGACCTGTTGCTGTCTGCTTTGTTCAATCAAGCCGCCTGTCGCTTGTCGCTGCGCCTCATTCATTTGCCGCGCCATCGCATAACCACCAGCAATTGCGCCAAGGGACTGAACACGGCTGGCAGAGGCTGATTGCAAGCCGAGGATTTTATGCGCGCGGCTTTGGATGTCGCTCGCTTCTCTTCCTGCCATCGCCCTGGCGATTTCAGCCTGCGCTTGTCCCTCAATGCGCGTTTCGCTGGCCTGCCGTTGCAATGCGGAACCAAACGTAATGCCCGCAATCTCGATTCCGGTTGCCGTCAGCGCGCCCATCCATCCAGCCGCTGTTGCTGAGACGGCTTCAAAGATTTGCCCAAAGGCAAGCTTGTAGCTGATGTATGGCGAAGCCAGCAGCAACAATGCGCTGACGACCATCAGCACGATCAACACGACGCAGGCGGCGGTTGCCGGGCCGACCATATTCGGATCGCCTGTGATTGAGCCATCGGCGGCGAGCGCAAAGATCTGACTCTCCGGTTTGATGATCGTCAGCGCCATATTGCCAACCTGGTAAACGATGTAGCCGATATTGTGGCTGACGAGCGGCGTAACCATCGTGAAAACCGCCGCGCTCCACACAAAGGGCCAAGAGATGCGCTGTGCCAGCCCGCGATCAATCGCCAATGCGATAGCAAAAGGCGCGAAGAGACGCAGGGCAATCAAAATCAGTGCGCTCAGCAAGGCGAGAAAGACATGCGAGAATTGCAGAATCGCGCGGCCTATCGTGACGCCGATAAAGATGTTGGGCAGGCTCCATGCTGATGGGTTGGCAACACTGGCTATATTCCGCAGATTGACATCATCGGTCGTAAGCGCTGCAAGCGCTTCGCTGGTATTTGTCGCTTTGACCAGAAACATTCCTTCGGTGAACTTGTCGTAATTCGCATTGAACTCGATCTCGGCATCCCACAATACTTTCCTGAACTCCGTGACGTTGACGATGTCGTAACCGATCTGACCCCACGTATTGATGATCGTGCGTCCGGTTCCAAACAACGTGAAGACAATTGTGAGCCTGAAGCACCACCAGAACAAATCTTTCGTCGCACCGTCGTTTTCGCGAAACAGACGTGCAAACGAAAACAGCATCACGATTACCGCGATCCAGAAAGCAAGGTTCTCAAGCCCCTTGACTAGGGGGCTTTCAATCGCCTCCTGAACGGGCGGAAGCATGTTGCCGGCTACGATGACCAGTTCCGTGAGTGCATCAGCGCCTGCGACATTGGCGCCATTCGCGTCATTTCCGGATGCTGGTGATGGCGTGGGGGATTGCGCCATCACCAGTGGGGCACAGAGAAAAAGTGTGAACAAAATGATCGCAGCCAACTGCGCAGACAGACCTCGTTTTATCTTTTCAGTTGCCATCATTCTCCTGCTCCAGTTTTTCTCGCAGTTCCTGTGTTGCGGTTGTGATGCCTTTCCAGGCGCGGCTCATACTGCGGATCGAGCGTCCGAAGTGAATGCGCTGCAGTTCGACCTGGTAAATAGCTTCGGCGCGTTTGGCCTTCAAGTCGTTCAAGCGGCTGACTTCGGCCTGCGCCTGGGTCAACTTCTCTTCCAGCTTGGCGATCTCGAACGAAAGTCGCTCAAGGTCACGATCTTTTTCCGTGCAGTCATCGCAGGTTTTCAGCCTTTCAAGCTCTTCCTTCTTTCCCTCGAGATAAACCTGCATCTGTGCGGCTTTGTCTGCGGCGATCTGATGGTCGTATTCCAACCGCTCGAACTGATTGTCCATCTTCTTCAGTCGTTCGAGTTCCGACTCAGTATCTTGCGCAGTGCGCCCGATGCCGTAACGCAAATACTCTTCAAAGTCCCGTCTGTCCGCATCGGGATCAAAAATGCCATTGCGCAGCCGTTGCGCCATATTCGCAATCG
The DNA here is from genome assembly GCA_964603695.1 of uncultured Heliomicrobium sp. GTDB lineage: Bacteria > Acidobacteriota > Blastocatellia > RBC074 > RBC074 > RBC074. Next base: position 1,881 of record CAZRXE010000802.1, on the reverse strand, counting down.
CGCGGATGTTGCCAGTGATGAGATTAGTGAGCTAGTTTTTGATGCGGAATGAAAGGCGAATCACTTGCCCCCAATTGCTCATCAACGAACGCAGGCGTTTATCCTGCGCCAGTAATTCATCAGCCGTGCGCAGAATGCCTTTTAGATTCGTCAATTGCCCGACAGCGTTCTCATACATTCGCGTGTATTGATTGATCGTCTCAAGCCAGCGGTTGAGTTCTTCCACCTGCTTTCTTAACTGAAGGCCGTAGTTCGCCGGATCAAAGACTGTCCACTGCGCCTGGACCGGAACAGGCATCAGCAAAACGGCGATCATTATGCCGATGATGACCGGCCTGAAAATACCTTGTTGATTCATCTCTCCCTCCTTCTCCTACAATCAAGTAATGGTTCATCAATCGTCACGAGTCCTGAGCCGGTTAGCCCCTGTGGGTATATTTCGGCCAGCCAGGCGATCACCTGTGCCAGCGACCACTCCGGCCTGAGTGTCTGCACGCGGGCGCGCGCATTGCGTTCGTCGGGATTGGTCGTAAATGTCCACAGCTCAGCCGGCGACAGATCGCACTGTACCGTCTGCACAATCTTGTCTTCACCGGAACCAACCACCAGCAGGAACTGCGCGTGCGATCCCGGGACGTTGTGAATGACGCTGATCGCAGCCGCGGCTTGCAACGACAACCCACAATCCTCGACCAGCCTCGTGTAGTCCCCAATCTGCTTGCCGATGATTCTGACGCCGGCAGTTTTGGCAATGTCTGGCAGGCTGGATAAATCCTCGTAAGCCTGTGTCGCCAGCATCGTCACGACATTTTCTTTGCCGCCAGTGCGCGCGCCACGTTTGATGACATCAAGGATACGCGGGTACTTCTCCCTGATCTTCCAGACTTCATCAAAGACGAGCAACGTCGGTGAACGTGTACCGTCGTCGTTCAGCTTTCCGATAGCACGTAGCACACGAGCGGCAGCGCGGTATGCCAATGACTCGCGCACACGCTCCGGGAACTTCTCCAGACTGTCGAGTTCGTAGACATCAAATGGCGATTGCCCGGTGAAGTCAGGATGCGTCGGCGCATCGAGAAAGCTATGGCCACAGAACTGGCCGAGCGCCAGTTTCAGTTCTTCAGCACGATTCGCCGCCGCTCCTTTCAAAGGCCACGTGCTCAGAGCGTCGTGAAGATGAGACAGCAGCGGTTCGTGCTTCGGTATCCCCGGACGATTGCGCGGGACTTCATTGCGATAGACTTCATTGACAAGGGTGGTCAGGATGTCTTCCGCGAGCGCATCACTCGCCGGAACGCGGGCAAGCTGCAACAGGTCACCTACGACAAACCCAACCTGCACCTCATCTGGCAGTTCGCCGCGTTCCAGTCCGTCGTAATCCCACACGTTGATCGTTCTGTCAGTGCCGACTTCAAAGCGCAAATGACGCCCGCCGAGAACATCCACAAGCGGCGCGAACGATTCGCCGAAATCAACCGCTCTGACAGATGCGTGCGATTTGCACGCCAGCACGTCGCAGATCATGCGCGCCAGCAGGACGCTCTTACCGCCGCGTGGAGCGGCGAGTGCCAGCGCCAGCGGCGAAGGGGTCAACTGACGGTCAAAGAGGTCAAAGCCAATCAGTTTTCCGGTTGGCAAAGAAAACAGCGTGTGCGGGCGCGGCGCACCTGCCCATTCAGATTCTGTCGGAATCAGCGGCGCGAGCGAATGAGCAGTCTCGGTGACTTCTCGCCCAGTCTTGTGTGTATTTCGGCGATGGTGAACAGTGATTTCGGCTGAAGATGAACACCGATTCCGGCGCAACGTGAACACTTTGCGGACTCGGCAGCGTGGGAGGGTGTTTTTTACTTTGATGCCTCGCCGTCGTCAACTGCTGAAGCT
>CAZRXE010000801.1:0-3539 GCA_964603695.1 uncultured Heliomicrobium sp. | reverse complement strand
CATTTGTGATATGAAATTTGGGATTGACCATTGACCAATCAAATTAAGCATTGATTGGCCAATCGCCAACAACTGACAACTGACAAGCGAAAAAACATCGTCACCTGCTTTTCCCTACCACCGGTCGAAGATCAGCGATTCAGTAGTGGGCAAGGCATCGCGTAAATGCAGTTCGCGCGCGGCGTCAGCCAGCAGCACTCGCAGGAAACTGCTGGGCTGATTTTCGCGGAAGAGTTCCGCCGCGACTTCCGGTTTGAAGCTTTCGGTGGCGATGAAGGTCCAGAAATCGTCTTCGCCATTTTCGCCGCGTCGGGCGGATTCGGCGATCCACAGCGCCAGCATCGCGCCCAGGCCGGCGCGCAAACTGACATCGGTCTCGCCGGCGGCGAATTCGCCTTCGTTTTCGGCGATGTAGCTGACGGTTTCCGGTTCCAAACGCGTCACCCAAACGCGCAGCCAGGCGTAATCGAAATCGCCGATCTGCAAATCGCCGGGTGACCAGTATTGGTTGTGCAATCCCAATTCCCCCACGCGCGCCAGCACGGCACTGACGGTGCGGACAATGGTTTTCACGCCGCCGTAAGGCATAAACGCGCCGAAAATATCTTCTTCCTCGCTGGAGGCCATGCTTTCGACTTTGGCCGCTGATGTCGTTGAATCGGCTTGTCGAAAGGGTTGCAGCGTGGAAATGATCGAATCAACCCAGTGCGCCAAGACCCAGACGCTGGTGTGCAATGTTTGGCGGAACTCTTCTTCTGTTTGGTAGCCGAGCAAAAATTCGCGGCAGCTTTGCCAGAGGTATAGGAAACTGTCGCTGCCGTTGACCGGATCGAGCAGCACGGCGATGTGTTTGGGCGTATCGTGATTGTTCAACCAATCCAGCATGCGGTCGCCCAGATCGGCTTCGATCAGGCCGATTTGCAACAGTAGCGTTTCGCGCATTGCGGGCAGCGATTTCCAATCGTCATTTTCATTCACGCGCAATCCCAGCCGGTGCGCGGCTTCTTTCATCGAACCGATCAAGGGCGGCGAAGGCGCGCCGTCCTTGAACAGCACTTGTCTCGTTTCGGGTTGAAACAATTCGGCCAGCGCGCCGGCCCAATTGTCTTCCTGCTCGCCGCCTTTGCGGACTTGTTCCGCCGCCAGCAACATCAGCAGCACGCCGATGCCGACGCGGCGCGTTTGCGGATTGCCCCAAAACGCGGCGGTGTGACCGGGAGAAATCCAGCGATTGGCCGTGTCTTCGTCCAACGCGCGCGCCCAGTTGTGCAGCCATTCTATGTCTTCGCTGTCCAGGCGCAATTCGGCCAGCGACCAGCCGTCCGTGGTCAGGTGATTAGCGTTGGCGCGGTTGACGATTTCTTTTTGCGCGGCGCGGATCGTATCGCCGGCTTTGTCCGTGGAAATATTTTGAAAGATAGCCATCTTTAGAGGGACTCCAGAGTTTGGAAAAGACGGAAACGTAAGTCTTCAGCTTGGGATTTTCGAGTCAATGCGGGGCAAAAGAACCTGTTTCGTGAAGCCCGCTCAGTCTAATCTGACTCGGCTGAGCGGGCAATGGAAATTCCGTTTTCGTGTGCAGGGATGAACTGAACTTCATTCAGACGCGAAAAACGCGGTGCGGACTTGAGTTTGTCGTCACTCAAGTCCGCACCGCGTTTTCATTGTTCAGGGTGTCGTCCGCGACTTGAACGACTTTTTCAGCGGCGGATGGAGTCCGTGATGCTGATGAACGCGCCGACGTATTCAATCGGCAGCGATTTCGCGTCGGCATCCGAAACCTGAAGCAGGGCAGGTTGCGCGCCGAAGCGGATGGGTGTGGCTTTGGTTTTGTTGCCGCCGACGGCTTTGAACGTCAGAGTGAGGACGATGCCTGTCCCGGCGGGCAGGATTTGGCCGGGAGGCAGCGAAAAGGCTATACCGATTCTCCCTCTGTCGGCCTGCGAAGCATTGACGACCAATAAGGCGTCGTTCGCGTCACGACCCAATTGGACCGAAACGAAATCTAGCGCGGACGGATCGAAGTCCAGGCTGAAGCTGAAAGCGTTTTCGTTGCCGAGCGCATCGAAGGCCAATTTCAACTCGCTGCTGCGCCCTCGCGGGAAGGTGGCTGGCAGGACGCGCAGTTTGCGTTTGCCGTCCGGTTGGCCAGTCAACTCAGTACGGTCGAGCCGAATGGGCAGCCCGTCCGGCGCGGGCAACAACTATGGCGAGGAAGGGCCGCCGGCCGTTTGTATAGGGTCTAATCCGGCGGCGTAACGTCCGGCCTGAACCCAATCCGTGACCGAAAGCACGCCGTCGCCTTTGCTGGCGCGCGGGGCGCAATCGGCGCGCTGAAATTCGCCGGGCGTTGCCGTGACATCCAATCCGGCGGCAAAACGTCCGACTTTGACCCAATCGGTAATGCTGATTGTGCCGTTGCCTTTGCCGTTGGGCGAAGGCGTGACATCGGATTCAAAGCCCTGGGCGATGCCGATGGTTGTGCAGCCTTGATAGGTGGCGGTCAGGACTTGCGCGTTGGAATCGGAGACTTGCCGGCGAATGGGCGCGTCGCCGAAATCCACCGCCGTGGCATTGGCCGAAGTGTTGGCGGCAACGGTGAAGGTGACAACGGCAATTTGGCGTGTTCCGGCGGCGAAGCTTTGCCCGGTGGATAGCGCCAGCGCAATTCCCAGGCGGCCTTGCGCCGTCTGGCTGGAATTGATGTTGAGCGAAGCGCCGGCGGCGTCGTTGCCCAATCCGACTTGCGGATTGCCCAACACCGCCGGATCGAAATTGAGCGAAAAGCCGAGCGCGTTTTCGTTGCCTTCGGAAATCAGTTCAATGGGCAGTCTGACCGTGCCGCTTTGTGGACTGGTCGGACAGGAAATTCGCAGGCTTCTGCCGCCGCTGCCGCCGCAATTCAAAATCGTGCTGCCGGCGGTGGCGGAATTGTTGCTCGCATTCGAATCGCGCGTGGCCGAAGCGACTGTCGCCGTGTTGCTGATTGAAGACGTAGCGCCGCTGTTGCAATTGGCGCGGGCCACTATAGTGACGGTGGCCGAAGCGCCGGCAGCGAGCGAAGCGAAGCTCACAGTTCGATTGTTGCCCGTGCCGCCGCACACTCCGCCTGCGCCGGCTTCGCACGAAACGAAAACCGTGTTGGCGGGCAGATTGTCCGTGACAACAACTTCCGAAGCGGCGTCTGGGCCGTTGTTGCCGACCGTCAACGTGAACGTCAGATTCGCGTTGTTGCCGACCGGATTAGGCGAAACGGATTGGGTAAGGGAAAGCTCGGCTTCCGGCACGACAATGCCCACGCCGCCCAGAATCACCGATCTGGTGTTGGAGCCTTCGGGAGCGATTCCCAAAACTTTCAATGTTCCCAGATTGCCCGTGAAGTGATTGTGCCAGGCTTCGTCAGGGTCCAGCGCCAGATCGGCGTTGGTCAAGCCGGGAAAGGCCGCCATGCCGTCCGGCGTCAGCGTGATGTTCGATTCAACTCCGTTGATTCCGCGATCCACGAAACTGATGCCGGGGAACAGCTCCCGCAACCATCC
>CAZRXE010000800.1:0-1857 GCA_964603695.1 uncultured Heliomicrobium sp. | reverse complement strand
CGCCGAAGCCGCCGCCACCACCACCGCCACCGGGGCCGCCGAAGCCGCCGCCGAAACGAGTGGCGAATTCCTGATTCATCGAATTCGACCGACGATAGTTGTAAGAAAAGTTCAGCGTGTTCTTGTCGTTGAGCAGGTAATCAACCCGTGAGCCGACAAAGGTGCTGACAGTATCGAAAGGAACGTTGGAAGCGAAAGGCGTGATGTTGCCGCTGGCATCCAAAATCGTCGCATTGGTGTTGTTCAGACCGTCGGTAATGTTGCGGTCAGCGAAGATATTCGCCGACATTTTCTTCTTGATGATCGGGCCGCCGAAGTTGAAATTGAAACGGCTGTTGTACATATCCGGCTTGGTCAACGCGAAGGCGTTTTTCGCGTCCAGCGCCGAGTTGCGATAGCCCCAGCCGCCGCCGCCACGCCAGGAATCGTTGCCGGGTTTGGTGATGATTTCCACGCGGTTGAAGCCCGGATTGGCGAATTCCGCCGAAAAGGGATTTTGGTTGACGCGAATCTGCATGATCGCTTCTTTCGGCGGCAGCCGCCCGCCAGTGAAGCCATCCACGATAATGTCCGCGCCCTGTCCGTTTCCGCCTGCCGCCGTCGGGCCGACCAGCGAATTCAGGAATTCGCGCAAGTCATCTTCGTTGTCCGGCAGGTTTTTGATGAATTCTTCGGTGAGCACGGTCGCACTCATGTTTTGATCCGGCTCGGTCGAAACGGCTGTCGAACTCGACGAAACTTCCGTCACCACATTGACCGCCGCCACCAGCATCGTCACTGTGAGCGGTTTATCCAGCGGGGCTTTCAGGGTATTGACCAGAAAAGGTTGAAATCCTTGGTAGGTGCTGGTCAAGGTGTACGTTCCCGGCGGAACATTGGGGATGGAAAATTCGCCTGTAACACTGCTTTTGGCTTTGCGTTCTTTTCCATCAGCGCTGGTCAGTGTGACGTCCGCGTTCGGAATCACAGCGCCCAGTTCGTCCACGACTTGCCCGCGAATCGTGGAGTTTTGTGCCCAAACAGAAGCACCCAACACCAGCGTCAGCATCAGAACGCTTACGGCTCCGAGCAAATCTTTCATCATTCGGCTTTTCGTATTTTTCATTTTCGTTTTTTGTCCTCTTCCTTTCCTTCTCTATAAAAAGGTCTGGTAGTTCCAGGTTTCCGGTCTTCGCCGGAATCTTTGAAAGAACATCGCCACCATTCAAAGGTGGCTTTTCCTTAGTTCAAGTTGTTTTACTGTTTTACTGATGTGAAAGCAGAACAACGAGTTAGAACCTCATTGCCTTCACGCGGAGAAAGACGAACCCTGGCAAAAAGCAGTTTCAAAAAATCTGATTTTTGCGGGAATGAGGCCAGCGAAGCGACAGACCGAGCAAAATCACGATTTCTTTGACAGCCTTCCCTTGATGCCGTAGCGTAGAGCCTTCGACCGCTTTCCTAATCAATCGCAGGAGAAAATCCAACGTGAATTCACCGATTCGCATCACGCGCGGCGACAATCCATACAGCCGCGAAGTGCAGGGCAAGGCTAACGAACCGATTACAGTTGCCGCCCTGCTTGACCGCAGCCGCGCGCTTTTGAGCGTGCGCGACCTGGAATATTCGCTTGAAGCCATTTACGACCGCCTGGAACACAACGCACCGCGCGTAGCCATCATCGGCGGTTCGCCGGATCATCCGGCGCACATCATGGATTACGAAACCACCGCTCGCGCCGCTATTCGGATATGGCAAAACGGCGGTGTACCCTTCGCCTTTTCAACGCCGGTGCTGTGCGACGGCACGGCGCAATCGAATGTCGGAATGTGCTATTCGCTGGAATCGCGTAACGCCATGACCGCCATGATCGTCAAC
>CAZRXE010000799.1:0-2406 GCA_964603695.1 uncultured Heliomicrobium sp. | reverse complement strand
TGAGCCAGATTGATACCCTGGATGCCAAAGAAGGCGCGTGGACGCCAAGCTATTTCGACATTCGCGGTTTTTCCAACGATCTGAAACTGCCTTTCGGCATTATGCCGAATCTGCCCGGCGTGCTGGACAAAGTGACGGTGGTGCGTTCGTTCGCGGCCTGGGACGTGGTGCATGGTCGTGCGCAGTATTACATCCAAACCGGGCATCCGCTGAATCTGGCGCTCGCAAAAGAAGTCCCTTCGATTGGCGCGGTGGTGTGTCACGAACTGGCCAAGCAACGCAAAGCCTCAGATTCCCTGCCCGCTTACATCGCAATGAATTCGGCTGGCAGTCAGGCGGGCTTAATCAATCAAGGGTTTCTGTCGGCGGAATTCGGGCCGATGAGTTTGTCAGTCGGCGACAGCGCGCCGAATCTGGCACCGCAAAAAGGAATGGAAGAAACCTTCGAGCGGCGCTGGCAGCGGTTGCAGCAACTGGACAGCGCGCTACGCGGCGGTGATGCCAAACTGGATCGCAGCTTTGGCGATTATCACGAGTATTACAAAGGCGCGCGGGCGATTATGAACGATCCGCGCGTGCCCGAAGTCCTGAAGCTGACCGACGAGGACAAAAAGCGTTACGGCAACACGGCCATCGGCAACAGCCTGATTCTGGCGCGCAATCTGTTTCAAGCCGACGCCGGAACGCGCTTCATTCTGGCCACGCACGGCGGCTGGGATCATCACGGCAACATTTATAAGGAAAATTCCCGCAATCATCCGGTCTTGATCCGCGAACTGGATGTCGCCTTCGCCAATCTCATCAAAGACCTCGACGCCATTCCGTCAAAGCAGCAATCAGGCCAAACCTTGCCCGGCAAAACTTTGTTGGATGAAACGCTGGTCATCGTGATGAGCGAGTTTGGCCGCACGCCCGGTGCAATCAGCGAAACGCGCAAAGGCCGCGAACACTACATGCAAGCCCACGCCGGCATCGTCGCGGGCGGCGGCGTCAGGCGAGGCGCGGTCATAGGCAAAACCGACGAACACGGCGGCACGATTATTGACCCGGGCTGGTCGGCCAATCGCCCGATTTATATGGAAGACATCGCCTGCACGATTTATTCGGCGCTTGGCATTGATTGGACAAAGACGCTGGAAAACACGCCTTCCGGCAGAGCGTTCCATTACGTCGAACCGGCTTCGAGTACGAAGTATGTCGGCTTCAAACCGGTGCGGGAATTCTTCGCGTAAGCGGCGGTTGGCAATCTCAAACCCGCCACATATAATCGCGCCTCACTTCCCGACAAGCACTCATCGAACAATCAAGCTTTTATGGACATCTTTCAATTCACGCGCGAGCTGATGGAAACGGAGTCCGTCACCTGGAACGAAGGCGCTGCCGGACGCTGGCTGCGCGATTACCTGTCAAGCGCGGGTTTTGAAGTCACCACGCAGCCTGTCAGTGACGACCGCGTGAATGTTTACGCGCGGCTGGGCGAGCCGCTGGTGACGTTCTCTTCGCACATGGACACCGTGCCGCCTTTCATAGGCTTCAGCGAAGACGAACGGAACATTTACGGACGCGGCGCTTGCGATGCGAAAGGCGTAGTGGCCGCGCAGGTCTTCGCCGCGCGGCGTTTGAAAGACGAAGGCTTGACCGACATTGGCCTGCTTTACGTGGTCGGCGAAGAAGACGGCAGCGACGGCGCAAAAGTCGCCAATTCGATTCCGAATCGCAACAAGTTTCTGATTAACGGCGAACCGACCGAAAGTCGTCAGGCGATTGCCACCAAAGGCGCGTTGCGCGTGGTGATCGAAGCCAAAGGCCGCACGGCGCATTCGGCTTACCCGGAACTGGGCGAATCGGCGATTGAAAAGCTGCTCGACATTTTGAGCGACATTCGCCGCGCCGATTGGCCGACGAGCGCAGAGCTTGGGCCGACGACATACAACATCGGCACGATCACTGGCGGACGCCGCCCGAACGTCGTTGCTGATTTTGCCGCCAGTGAAGTGATGTTTCGCACCATCACCGAGCCGGATGAGTTGTTTGACCGGATTGTCGAAGTCGTCAGTGGTCGCGCGGACATCAAGCGCGGCTTTTCGCTGCCGCCGATTCACACGCACACGGTCCAGGGAATTGACATTCCCACCAGCGTAGTGCGCTTCGGCACTGACATTCCGTGTTTGTCGAATTGGGGAACGCCGATGCTTTACGGCCCCGGCTCGATTCACGACGCGCACACCGCGCACGAATACATCGCCAAAAAAGATTTGCTTGCCGCCGTGGACACTTACGCGCAAATGGCGCGGGCGCTGCTTGCAAGCTGAGTCAGTACCGCGACCGGTAGGGAGCGGATAATTCAAACAAACGGAGCTAACCTGGAACATGCCGACTGCTAAATTCACTCACGACCCCGGAACC
>CAZRXE010000798.1:0-4797 GCA_964603695.1 uncultured Heliomicrobium sp. | reverse complement strand
TCTATCCGCAAGTCGAAGGCGCGTTCCCCGGCGGAATGTACAAACAGCGTAAATCGCTTTATCGAAACCAGCACAACGGCACATTCGCCGATATCGCGGCGGAAGCCGGGCAAGCCTTGCTTGAACGCAGAGTTTCGCGCGGTGCGGCCTTCGGCGATTTCGACGAAGACGGCGACATGGACATCATCGTCAATGAACTGGACGGCGCGCCCACGCTCTTGCGCAATGACGGCGGAAATCAGGCCGGCAATTGGCTGAGTTTGAAGTTGGTCGGCACGGGCAAATCCAATAGCAACGCCATCGGCGCACGAGCGAAGCTGCTGGTTGACGGCAAAACGATGATTGACGAGGTTCACGCGGGCGACAGTTATCTTTCGCATTCCGATTGGAGGTTGCATTTCGGTTTAGGACAAGCGCAAACCGTCAACGAAGCGACCATCCAATGGCCGAGCGGCGCGTTGACGAAACTCACGAAACTTCCTATCAACCGCACATTGACGATTGTCGAAGGCAAAGGCATCGTCAACGAACCGGCGCAACCGAAAGCACAAAAGAATTGAAGCGTAACGCCTTTACAAATCGAACGGCGGTCAAAGCCATTTTTCTGCTCGGCGCGTTGCTCAGCGGCGGAGCCGGATTTGTTCAATCTCAAACCGGCGCAGGGCAGATCCGGCAATGGACGCCGAATGTGCCCGCCACAACTTCAAACTATATCGGCGGTCAGGCTTGCGCAGAGTGTCATCAAAGCAAATCGAAAGCCCACGCCGCGTCGGCCATGGCACAGGCGCTGTTCGCTCCAGCGGACAATCAAATCTTTCGCGCCCATCCGCAACTCAGCTTTCGCAACGGGCCGTGGACTTATGAAATCAAACGCGAAGGCGAACGCAGCATCTACACCATCAGCGACGGCAAAAGCAGTTTTTCCGAACCAGTTTTGTGGTGCTTCGGACTTGGGCATTCCGGGCAGACTTATGTGATTCGTCACGAAGGCGCGTATTACGAAACGCGCGTCAGTTTTTTCAGCCGCACCCAATCGCTGGATTTCACGCCGGGCGCGCCGCGCAACATTCCTGCAAACCTAAGCGATGCCATCGGTCAGCGATTGTCCAAACCGGACACGATGGCTTGTTTCAACTGTCATTCGACGGTTGCACCCGGCGCGGGGCGCTTTGATCTGGAAAAGTTCACGCCCGGCATCGGCTGCGAAACCTGCCACGGGCCGGGCGAAAAACACGTCGCCACGATGAAAGCCAATAAAGAAGCCGAAGTCGCAGACAAGCTGATTTTCAATCCGCGCCGAATGCATCCCGACGATCTGTCACAGCAATTTTGCGGCGCGTGCCATCGCAGTTGGGAAACCGTCATGCAAATGTCGGAGCGCGGCGGAGCCTCGAACATACGCTTTCAGCCGTACCGCCTGGCCAACAGCAAATGTTACAAAGACCCTGACGACCGCCGCATCAGTTGCAGCGCCTGCCACGACGCGCACGAAGACCCAAAACACGATGCCGCCGCTTACGACGCGAAATGCACAGCTTGTCATCAAGTGAAGGGTAACGGCGCGGCAAAAACCCAAACCGCGCCCGCTTGTCCAACCGGCAAAGCCCAATGCGTGACTTGCCACATGCCCAAGATCGAACCGCCCGGCTTGCACTTCAACTTCACCGATCATCACATCCGCGTAGTGAGGCCGGGCGAAGACCATCCCAGATAAGAAAATCGCCAGAACTAATCTAGCACTCCCCCTCAGAATTCTTGAAGCGTTGCGATCAAGACCTGCCCACGCGGTAGCGTCTCAGGTGTTCTGGCTGTCCGGTTTGACAGGCCATTTCCAATTACTAATTTCAGGCAGGTCTTCGCCGTGCTGAGCAATGTAATGTTTGTGTTCGATCAATTTGTAAGTCAACGCTTGTTTCAGGTAAGCCGCGCTTGCGCCCAGGCTCGGCACGCGGTCAATCACGTCCATCACCAGATGAAAGCGGTCAATGTCGTTCAGCACTGCCATATCGAACGGCGTGGTCGTCGTGCCTTCTTCCTTGTAACCGCGCACATGCAGGTTTTGATGATTGGCGCGGCGGTACGTCAGCCGGTGAATCAGCCACGGGTAGCCGTGAAAAGCGAAAACGACGGGTTTGTCTTTGGTGAAGAGAATGTCGAAGTCTTTGTCGCCGAGGCCGTGTGGATGTTCGCTGCGCGGTTGCAGCCGCATCAAATCCACCACGTTGATGACGCGGACTTTCAGTTGCGGCAGATGTCGGCGAATGATGTCCACGGCGGCCAATGTTTCCAGCGTCGGCACGTCGCCGCAACAGGCCAGCACAATGTCCGGCTCGCCGCCCCGGTCGTTGCTGGCCCATTCCCAAATGCCTATGCCCGCCGCGCAATGTTTGATGGCCGCGTCCATTTCCAGCCACTGCGGCGCGGGCTGTTTGCCGGCGACGACGACATTGACGTAATTGCGGCTGCGCAAACAGTGATCCGTCACCGACAGCAAAGTGTTCGCATCCGGCGGTAGATAAACGCGAATGACTTCGGATTTTTTATTGACGACGTGGTCAATGAAACCAGGGTCTTGATGGCTGAAACCGTTGTGATCCTGCCGCCAGACATGCGAACTGAGCAGGTAATTTAGCGAAGAGATGGGCCTGCGCCAGGAAATTTCGCGCGTGGTTTTCAGCCATTTGGAGTGCTGATTGAACATCGAATCCACGATGTGAATGAACGCTTCGTAGCAACTGAAAAATCCGTGCCGCCCGGTTAGCAGATAACCTTCCAGCCAGCCCTGACACATATGCTCGCTCAACACTTCCATCACGCGACCATCGGGCGATACGTGGTCGTCACCCGGCAGGACTTCGGCTGTCAGGCAACGTTTGTCTACTTCAAACACGGCGTTCCAGCGGTTGGAATTGATTTCGTCCGGGCTAAACAATCGAAAGTTATGCGAATTGAGTTTCAGCACATCGCGCAGAAATTCGCCCTGCACGCGCGTGGATTCGGCCAGCGTGCCGCCGAAATGCGAAACCCGGACGGCGTAATCGCGAAAGTCCGGCAACCGCAAATCGCGTAGCAATACGCCGCCGTTCGCATGCGGATTTGCGCCCATTCGCCGTGTTCCTGTCGGCGCAAGCGCGGCCAGTTCCGGCAACAGCTTGCCGGAGTCATCAAACAATTCTTCCGGACGATAACTACTCATCCAGACTTCCAGCGCCTTGATGTGTTCCGGCTTGCCCATTTCGCCCATTGGAACCTGATGCGAACGGAAAGTGCCTTCGGTTTGCTTGCCGTCCACGGTTTTAGGGCCTGTCCAGCCTTTGGGCGTGCGCAAAATAATCATCGGCCAGCGCGGGCGTCCGCTGTAACCATTCGTGCGAGCATCTTCTTGAATGGCTTTGATTTTGGCAAACACGTCATCCAGAGTGGCGGCCATTTGCTGATGCACGCTGGCAGGCTCTTCGCCTTCGACCAGATAAGGCTCATAACCATAGCCGCGAAACAGCGCGCCAAGTTCTTCGTCGGGAATACGCGCCAACACGGTCGGATTGGCGATTTTGTAACCGTTCAAATGCAGAATCGGTAGCACCGCACCGTCGCGCGCCGGATTCAAAAACTTGTTCGAATGCCAGCTTGTGGCCAACGGGCCGGTTTCCGCCTCGCCGTCGCCGACCACACAAGCGGCAATCAAATCCGGATTGTCGAATACAGCGCCAAAGGCATGCACCAGCGCATAGCCGAGTTCGCCGCCTTCGTGAATGGAGCCGGGGGTTTCGGGCGCAACGTGGCTTGGAATGCCTCCAGGAAAGGAAAACTGTTTGAAGAGCCGCTGCATTCCTTCTTCGTCCTGCGAAATGTTCGTGTACACCTCGCTATAGGTTCCTTCCAGATAAGTGTTTGCCACCAGACCGGGACCGCCGTGCCCAGGCCCTGTGATGTAAATGATGTTGAGGTCTCGCTCTTTGATTACACGGTTCAGGTGAACGTAAATGAAATTCAAACCGGGCGTTGTCCCCCAATGCCCCAGCAAACGCGGTTTGATGTGTTCGCGCCGTAACGGCTCTTTTAGCAGCGGATTGTCGTAAAGGTAAATTTGCCCGACCGAAAGGTAATTGGCGGCGCGCCAGTAAGCATCCAGTTTTTCGAGCAGCTCCGGTTCCAGCGGTGTTTTTGCGATTTTAGTCAATGCCATAAATGTTTTTTGCGGCAAGGTGCTTGCCTTGACGAACCTGTTTTAGGAACAAAACGAAATTAAGTTTCTTTGTATTTGATATTTTCGACATTCACCTGCGAATGATGCGAGTTTAGCTTTTTTCGTGCAGTTGTCAGCGAAACCGCCAGTTGATCTTGAGTTGCTTCTCTGCACGCCCTTTGACTAGTGCCCAAACTTCGCATTCCAGAAATTCCTGCGATGTGATGCGACTGTGCAGGCATTCACGGGCTAAGGCGGAGAATTCGATTTCGATCCTGTTCAACCAACTGGCCGATTTCGGCCTGTCCTGCACCAGCCGAATCCGTTTGGCTTCCGGCCAGGCGGCAACCAATGCCTGACAGAATTCTGCATACTCTTTTTTCGTGCGTTGTGTGCGGACCAGAGCAAGATGCTCGCCGGTCAATGGTTCGATCGCGGCCAGCAGCTTACAGGAGCCGTTCTTTTTATAAGCGTAATGCTCTTTGGTCACCTTGCCCGTCGTCATTGGCAACGGCGCAACGGTTTCGCCGATTAAAAAGCAAGGCCACTCATCGTAGCAAACGACGGGCATTTCCGGTGCGGGCGTACAAGCGAGCGCCGTGATTTTCGCG
>CAZRXE010000797.1:0-13108 GCA_964603695.1 uncultured Heliomicrobium sp. | reverse complement strand
GCAGGCTTGAACCTCGCGTGCTGTTGCAACACAAGATCGAACGCGAAATTGACGCGCAGTTTCTGTCGGCGGACAAAGCCGAAACCCGCCTGGGCTGGCGCGCTGAAATTGGATTGGATGAAGGTTTGCGGCAAACGATTGACTGGTATCGCGCTAACTTCGCCCAACTACTTTAAGCGATTGCCGATGAGCGCAAGACCGACCACCAACCCACTGAAGATCAAACAACACACTGCCAGCCAATCTCCGTAACGTGCGTAAACCGTCAGCCCACGCCGCAACTGCGCCTGCCAGATCTGCGCGCCGGCGTTGAATGACGGCAGCGGATCAATCACCTGCCCATCAGCAGTGACCAACGCGCTGATTCCTGAATTGGTCACTCGCACCAGGTCGCGGTCATTTTCAATCGCGCGCATCCGCGCGTGCGCCAGATGCTGCCGCCCGCCGGCGGTGTTGCCGAACCAGGCGTCGTTGGAAACATTGACCAGCAAGGCTGCGCCGTTGCGAACAAAGCCGCGCACCAAATCCGGGTAAGCCGCCTCGTAACAAATAAAGCTGCCGACGCGGGCGTAAGTCGTCGTGCGTTCGATGCCGCCAGCGGCTTTGGGATCGTCGCTGCCGACGAGCGCCGCGCGCTGCGTATCCAGCCGCAAGACGTTGACGACTTTTTCCGTCCCGGCGGTAAAGCCGCCGACGCCCGATGTGGCAAAGCTTTTGACGACGCTGTTGAGCACCGACGCCATCGGCACGTATTCGCCGAACGGAACCAGCCGAATCTTGTCGTAGCGTTTTAACGGTTTTGCGGTTGAATTCGCGCGCGGGCTGAGCGTGTGCGGACTTAGCGTATGAATGCTGTTGAAGTATTTCCAGTCGTCGCGCGTGACGGTGTTGACGATGAAATAGCTGCCGGTTTCGCGCGCCAGCGCGTCCAATCTTCCGCGCACCGCCGCATCGGTTTCGTAAAACAGCGCCAGCGGAGATTCCGCCCAGACCACAATGTCCACGACCTTATCCGGCGTGCGGCTGATGGCGTCTTTGGTCAGGCGGATGTTGTTTTCCAAATCGCGCGCGAATACGTCCGGCGATTGCGGCGAATCGGGCGACAGGTTCGGTTGAACGCCGGCAACGCTGACAGTGGCAAAAGTCGCGTTGTCCGGTTCGGCGCTGACCATTCGCATCAAAAATGGAGTCGCGGCGAAAATCAGCAATGCCGCCGCCGCGCGCCCGACGCCGGATTCCCTGACTTTCAGCAATAGAACGATCAATGCACTGGCCGCGACGATTTCCGCGCTGATTAAATAAACGCCGCCGTATTGCGCCAGCCGTGCAATTGGGAATTGGCCGGCCTGCGACACGCCCAGCGCATTCCACGTTACTCCCGTCACCAAGGGCCGCAGCCATTCCGTCGCCACCCACACCGCCGGCGCAAACGCCGTCCCCAACCAGCCGAAGCGCCGAATCAGCAACGTCATCCCCACGGCAAAGAGCGCCGGAAACAACGCCAACACCGAAGCAAACAAAAACGCCACCGCATAAGCCAACACCGTCAGCACGCCGCCGAAATAAACCATTGAATGCGCGATCCAGTTTTCGGCGAAGAAAGTGAAAACAACGCCGGCCAGCCAACCCAGCCAGAATGCGCGCCGCAATCCGACGCCCTGCGCCAACACAAACAGCAGCGGCGCAAGCGCCACCCAGGCCAGAAAGTTGTAATCAAAGTTGGGAAAAGAAGCGACCAGCAGAAACGCCGTCGCCAAAGCCATCACGGATTGCCAAGCCAGACTTTCACCGGAAAACAAGGCAGCAGCAGGCGGGAACGAAAACTTACGGGCAGCGGAGCGAGCCATTGATTTATTTTCCTGACTCCGCTTGCTGGCAATTAGGCACGCCGGGCGCGCAGTTTTGAATGATCTTCACCACGCCGTAGCCGGAATTGCGAAGTTCATCGGTCAGATTTTCGGCGGCTTCGCGTTTGGTCACCGGCCCGACTTTGACCTGATAACCCTGATTGGAAGGCGCGTTTTCGATGGTGGCCTTGACCTGCCGCTGTTCCTGCAAAGCCGTGCTGAGTTGTTCGGCGGCTTTGAAGGTTTGAAATCCCAAAATGCGCACGGTGAAGCCCGTACCGTCTTTCGACATCACCAGTGCAGTGTCGGAGGAATTGACGTAAGTGACCAGAATGCCAGAGGCGAAATACAGCGTGCATAATGCCGCCAGCGAAAGAAAGACGCCGAGCGCCAATTTGTCTTTGGAATTGAGATGTCGCAGAGCTTTCAGCATAAGCCTTTCCGATTGCGTATTGTTGGAGTTGGGAACTCGCGGATTGTAACCGATCCGACCTCTGCTTGCGCAAACTCGAAGCCGCGAACACAATACGCGCCGCTTCGATCAACACCAACTTCATCAAAACTCCGAAAGGTAAACCGTATGCCCAATCGTTTCTCGCTGTTCTTTTCGCTAGCCGTGTTATGCGCGCTGCTGGCATTGCCGATGGTTTCCGCGCAAAACCCCGCGCCGAAATCTGCTGATGACGCCAAGCTGCGCGAACGCGCGCTGAAGCTCCAGCGCGCCAGTTTCGTGGTGGACACGCATAACGACATCACCTCGCCCATCGCCGACGAAGGCTTCGATATGGGCGCGCGCGACACCAGCGGCAAAATTCAAACCGACATTCCGCGCATGAAAGAAGGCGGGCTGAACGTCGAGTTCTTTTCAATTTACGTCGCCGCCAAATACGCCAAGGAAGGCGGCGCGGCGCGGCGCGCAATGGAGATGATTGACGGCGTTTACGAACAAGCCCGGCGGCATCCCGAAAGTTTGGAAATGGCCTACAACGTGGCCGACATTCGCCGCATTCGTCGCGCCGGCAAAATCGCCGCGTTGATGGGCATCGAAGGCGGCCACGCTATCGAAGACAGTTTGAGCGCCTTGCGATTGTTTCATCGTCTGGGCGTTCGCTACATGACATTGACCCACACCAACACCAACAACTGGGCCGATTCCGCCGGCGGCATCGGCAATCCGCCGGAAAAGCGCCACGGCGGTTTGAGCGATTTCGGCAAGGAAGTCATTCGCGAAATGAACCGGCTGGGAATGATGGTGGACATTTCGCACGTCGGTGACGAAACCTTTCAGGACGTGATCGAAACCACCGAAGCGCCCGTCATCGCCTCGCATTCGTCCTGCCGCGCACTGACCAACGTGCCGCGCAACATGACAGACGACATGCTGCGCGCGCTGGCCAAAAACGGCGGCGTCATCATGATTAACTTTTACAACGGCTTCATTAACACAGACTACGCCAAACCCGGCGAGCCTATGCCGACCAAATCCGCTGAGAAGGCAACGCTGGATATGCTGATGGCGCATTTCGAGTACGCCATCAAAATCGCAGGCATTGACCACGTCGGCATCGGTTCGGATTTCGACGGCGTGGACGGAATGTTGCCGCCGGGAATGGAAGACGTGTCGAAGCTGCCGACCATCACGTATGAACTGCTCAGGCGCGGCCATTCCGAAGCCGATGTCAAAAAAGTGCTGGGCGAAAATCTGCTGCGTGTGCTGGCCGAAAACGAGCGCGTCGCCAAACGATTGCAGGCTGCGGGCAAGAAACCTTCCATGGCAAAAATCAATCCAGCAATGCAGCAAAAATAATAGGGCAACTTGTTCGTCAGTTGCCCTCGAAGAAAGAATCATAAAACTGCGTTGTTAAGTGTCCGGCGCTTCTTCGTCCTCAATCGTGGGACGATATTTCCCTCTGCTTCTGCGTCCTTTTTGAAGCTTCGGCTCGGTTTTCCAAATGGCGACCGAGCCGTCCAAATAAACTTTTGCAAGAAACGGAAAGCGGTTCTCTTCCACCATCGGCAACATTTGCGGCAAGGCAGCCACAAAAATTTCGGCTTGCTCCGACGCTGTTAAACCGCCTCGCGTCAAAACGAAAGCCTTCACTCCCGCTTCCAGCAAGGCTTCGAGTTCCAACGCGCGGCGGCCGATGGCTTTGTCGCCCATCAATACCACCCACTTCTTTTCTCCAACCACGGCCAGCCATTCGGTGTCTTCAGTGTCGTGCCTGAACCTGGCCCAATGAGGTTCGACCTTGACACCTGCCTTGCGCAGTTCATCAATCAACACGTTTCCACACACGGAGCGGTCGAGAAAAAAGGTGGTTTTCTTAAGCTGCCTTTTGTAATCCGCGCTCGTACTGGATTGCTTTTTCGATTTCCGTCGCCTCGCACCCATAATCTTTGGCCAACTCGGCAATGCTTTCACCGGCTTTGTGCCGGTCCGCAACCACTGCTGTCGGAACGCCAACCCCTACCAGGATAGGTTTGCCAAACGAAATTCGCGGATCAATCAGAATCAGTTTCGGCTCGTATTCAGGTTCTTTGGGGTGACGATGCAAGTAGGGATACAACCTCAAGGCAGCGCCGGTGGGATCGCGTTCCACCCGTGTCAGGTAAGCCTGGATGATGTCCTTCATCACCAACTGCCCTTGCTTGGTGGCGTTTACCAGCAACCCGCCCTCTTCAATCAGTAAATCAACCCCTTTGAGTTGAAACCAATAATCAGCCAGCGGATGCCGTGAACCGGAGCGGTCGCGCAAGTACTTTACTGCCCGCCGAACGTTCTCAAGCGGCACTTTGTGCCGGTAGCGGATGGCATCCAAGACGTGCGCCTCGATCAAATTCGTGAATGAAAGAAGCGGCAAATTCACATCCGGCAACTGAATCACCGGATCACGTTTTCTCTGACCGGCGGTTGTCGAATAACTCCGCCCGCGAATCCAGGAACGAAGGGTTTCCAGCGGAATTTGCAGACAACGCGACGCTTCCGAAAAACTATAAGTCGGTATGTTTCGCGGGTCGCGCCCACGGTAAAGGTCCAGTTTTTTTCGTGCAGCAGCCATCAGTCCGCCTCAAGAATGAATTTGCCAAGCTTGACCGCGCCCGGCGACGCGATTGTCCGCCACAAGAATCGCTCTTGTACAGCCTTCACGAGCAAAGTGTGACGGTTGAAAAAACTGCCACAACCTTTGCTAACCCGCCTGCGGCTTCCACCTAAGATTCGCTTCCCTAATCAACGGAAGGCGGTATGTTTTATCAACGAATTTTATGCGCGGCCTTTTTCTGCTTGCTGGCGGCGGCGGCCAACGCGCAGTCTCTCCGCCAGGAAAAATTGCGGTTGTCGCCGGACAGAGAGTTGCTGACTGTTTTCGGAAACTTCGACTTCGCCAAGGAAGAAGTCCCCTTGCTCAGCATTTTGATTGCAACCTTCACCGATAATGATCCGACCAATGACCGTCCACTACTGCTCTGGTCGCATACTTACGCGCCGCCGGACTTGCTCCAACGCGCGGCTTCGGCCATTCCCTTTTTCCACTTTCGCGCTGGCAACAAGCTTCGCGCGGAAATCACCGCGCCGCCCGCGCCGCTGCTGGATTTGCAAAGCTCGCGTTCGGCTGCGCTGCGGAAAACGTTTTGGGCGCTGTTGCAAAGCGTTGTGTTCGACGATCAAGGTTTCGCCATCAGAGCATCCACGCGCAGTTACAGGCAAAACGCGGCGGACGCCCGGCGCGAACAAATCGAATTCGCGCTGGTCTTGCTTTCCGCACTGAACGAAAACGCCGATGCTTCCGAAACCCTGTCGCGCAAGCTGGAAGCGCGTTTGCTCCTTTCCGGCGGACGACTCGGCGCGTTGATCAAAGACGATGCGCTGGCTGAAATCGCCGACAAGCGGCGCAGCAAGTTTGAAGCGATTCGCGGACGCAACTGGGACTTGCTGCGCCAACGCGCCGAAGCCGAAGGCTTGTACTTCGAGCCGCTGACGATGCTCGATGGCAAAGCGACGCACGCCGTGTTGTGGGTGGCGCGCGAAGATTTGAACCCAAGCCGCAAATTCAACGGCAAATTTTTGAACATCAAAAATCCCTTCAATGATGAGCGGCTGCGTCTGTGGAAAGGTTTCACCGCATCGCGACGGCTGGGCGCGGACAATCGCCAGGTTGAATTGATTCCGCTGGCGGTTTACGGCCTGGAACATCCGCGCTTTCCGGCGTTGCTGGCGGACTTTCGCGACCGGCGAAATCCGAACCGTCGCGAAGCGTCCGGGCGCATCATTCAAGATGTTTCGCGCATCGTGCTGCGAATCTCGCCATTCCGAAGCCTGCCACTGTGGCTGGGCCAACGCGCATTCAACTTCGTTCTCAAACGGCGCAACGCGGATTTCAATCAACCTTCGCGAATGCGCGCTTATGCTCAGCTTGAATTGCTGCTGGCAAACGGCGGATCACTTGAACCGGAACTGCGCGATGCTATTGCGAAACAGGTTTACGGACGCGGTTCAATCCCGCTGCAAACCAAGGCCGCGTTCGCGCGCGAACACTACGCCGCGCTGCTGGCAGCTTTGCGAAAGGCGCAACAATGAAGCGGATTTTTCTTGTCGGTTTGTGTTTGTGTCTGCTTGCCGCCGTCGCGCCGGCGCAAGCCAAACGCATTGTCGTCATTAAAGCCGACGGTTTGCCGCAATCGCTGGTGGAGCGATACGTCGCGGAAAACCGTTTGCCGAACATTCGCCGCATCTTTTACGACGGCGGCGCGGTGGTGCGGAACTTTTACACGCGCGGCATTTCGCTCTCCGCGCCTTCGTGGTCGTTGTTGGACACGGGCCGGCATCTGCAAATCAAAGGCAACATCGAATACGACCGTTTCACTGCGCGCACTTACGATTACCTGAACTTCCTGCCGTTTTACGTCGGTTACTTTCGCTCGCGCCGCGCGGACAAACCCGGCGTGGAGGTTTTGGACAGCCTCGGCATTCCGTTGCTGGCGGACGCTTTCAATGACGAAGAACGTCGGCAAAGCTTCCAACTCTTTCAACGCGGCGCGCGTTGGACAACGTTGGGCAACGCGGCGAAAAACTTTTTCGCCACTCGCACCGTCGGCGACATCGCCGTTGAATGGGCGGGCGGCTTGGATTTTCGCGGAACGATGACCGACGAATACGAACGCGAATTGATCGAAAATCTCAACGATCCGCGCGTTCGCTACCTGGATTGCTTCACGCCGGAATTCGACCACACGGCGCATTTGCACGGCGACGGCGCTTCTCATCTGCGCGCACTGCAAAACATTGACGCGCTTATCGGGCGCATCTGGACAGCGATTGAAAACAGTCCGGCGGCGGCGGAAACCATCCTGGTGCTGGTTTCCGACCACGGCCTGAACACTGACGAGCGGGTTTACAGTCAGGGCTACAATCTGGTGAATCTGCTGAACAGCGCAGCGGGCGGCGGTCATCACGTCGTGACGGATCGTTTGATCGGCGCGGCGGTGACGGCTTCCGGCGAATCGTTTTTCCTGAAAGGCCAAAGCAAAACTTATCCAACGGCGCTGCTCGATCTGGACGGCAACGAACGCGCGTCCATACACTTGCGCAACAGCGACCTGAACACGCTGCACGCACTGTTGCTGCAATTGAAGCGCAAAGCTTTGCCGGATGAACAACGCGCGGAAACGACCGGAGAGTTCTTCGCCATTGTCGAACGCAATCGTCCGCGCTGGGCAACGACGTTGGCAGACTTGCGCGAAGAGCTTGAGGCGCTGCGACGTTTCATCGTGCGGCAGCAATCGCTTCAGCAATCGCTTCAGGCCGTGCAGCCGAAAAACGATCTCGCCTTCCGCCGACGGCTTGCGCAAATCGAGCAGGCCACCGCGGACGAAAAAGCTTACGCCGCTTACGCCCGAACGCTCGAACGCCTGCTGGCATTGCGTCCGAACAATTTCAAGCCGGCCAAACTCAAAGTCGAAGAACTGATAGCGCCGCGCGCGATGGGCGATCCGAATTCGATTTACGATCTGCAAAACTATGTGGTGAATGCGTCGCCGCCGCGCACCGTCAATTACTTCGCGCTGCTGACCGGCCTTCGCGTGCGCAACAACGTGCAAGCCGGCGTCGCCGCTCAGCCGGTGGATTTCGTCGCCGTCCGTGTTCCGCAAGAATCCATTACATCCACGCTCGCGCCGGACGAACAGCCGGATCAAGATGCCGTTTGGCTTTACGGCGATGAAACGCATCAAGCATTGATTCTCGCTTGCAACGACGCCGGCGAATTGCGGCTGCGGTATTTGCCAGTGGCCGGGCTGACGCAAGACAGAGACGGCAAGATTCAATTCCACCGCGCCGCTTGGCAAACGAATCTGCCGTTGAGGATTTGGGAAGATGCCGACCTCCACGCAACCGGCAATCGCGAGGAGTGGTTGAACCGTTGGCATTCGGAAAGCGACTGGCTGCGCGCGATTCACCGGACGAGATATTCAAACGCGCTGATTGGCCTGCACGAACATCTGGCGCTACACGCTCCGCCGGAAGTTGAAGGCACGACCGACGAACCACTGCTTCGCCGATTCCGGCTACGACAGCGGCGATTGACCGAAGCGGATTTGCTGGTCATGGCGGGCGATCACTGGAATTTCAACGTGCGAGGTTTCAACGCGGGCGGCAACCATGGCTCGTTCTTTCGCGCTTCGACACATTCTGTATTGATGATTGCGGGCGGCGGCCTCCCGCGCGCCGCCCGCATTGAAGAACCGTATGACAGCCTCAGCTTCATTCCAACCGTTCGGACATTGCTTGGCTTCGCAAATGAAAAACCGACTTTTCCTGGTTGTGTCATTCAAGAGCTTTTTTCCCCTGAGTGCTTAGGGCCGTTTAGCCGCAACCAAAAGTAGGAACACTCCGCGATTGTTTCCGGCATAATCGTCTTGGAAACTTATCAAACCGGAGGTAGAGCGAGGAGCGTTTTCTGAACCGTCACAATGATGACATCGAAGGATTGCGCCCCTAGGGCTGACGCTCTTTGCTGAAAACCTATGAAATTCTGTTACCTGATATTGTTGCTGATTTTGTCGCGCCCAACGGACGCCGCCGACTGGATCACAGAAGCCGGCGGAACCGTCACACGCGACCGCGCGGGGCGCATCACTGGCGTGGACTTGCGCGCCAGTTGGGTGACGGATGCGGACCTGTCGCGGCTTGCCGCAATGCCGCAGTTGACCCATCTGGACCTATCGCAAACGCGCATCACCGATCTGGGCTTGCAGCAATTGAAAAACGCGCCCGGCATCGTCGAACTGAACTTGTATTACGCCGAGCAAATCACCGATGAAGGTTTGGCGGCGGTCAAAGCCTGGAAGAAGCTCAAACGCATCAATCTGCGCGGCACGAAAATCACGGACACCACGCTGGAACATCTGGCCAATGTAACGACATTGGAATCTTTGGACGCGGGCTTTGCGCAAATCACGGATGTCGGATTGGATCGGCTGACGCCGCTCGTCAACTTGAAAGCATTGGTCATCGGCGGAAACAAGCTGACGGATGTCGGACTGCAAGCCTTGCGGCAATTGCCCAGCCTGACTTCTTTGAGCCTGGGCGGCGCGCAGCGCACCGATTCCGGTTTGTGGTCAATCAGCCTGACCGAACCTGGACTTAACGCCATTCTCACGCTCAAGGATTTGCGCGAACTGCACTTGGACGGAATGTCCGTGACGGCGCGCTGGCTGGAAAAGCTGAAAGCTTTGACCAAGCTTGAACGGCTGAGCCTGCAAGGCTGCAAACGGCTGGCGGATGATGCCGCCTCCGTGCTGGCAGCCTGGCCGTCGCTGCGGCTGCTTGATGTCAAAGGCAGCGCCATGACGGAAGCGGGCGTCGCTGGATTGCACAAGGCCAAACCTACTCTTCAAGTTCTGCAATGAGGTTTTGTGGATGCCTGCCGGGTTCGTTAAGATCCGCGATTCGTGCCGAGACCGAATTTTTATAGATGTGGGACAGGCTGAAGCCTGTCCACGGTGGCGACAGGCTTCAGCCTGTCCCACATTTACCGAGGATTTTGGATGTCGAATCTTGAAGCAATCACGGTGCGCGGCGCGCGCGTCAACAATCTGAAAAACATCACCTTTTCGATTCCCTTCAACCAACTGACCGTCGTCACGGGCGTCAGCGGCAGCGGCAAATCCTCGCTGGCCTTCGACACGATCTATGCCGAAGGCCAGCGTCGTTATGTCGAATCGCTTTCGGCCTACGCACGGCAGTTTCTGGAACGGATGGACAAACCGGACATTGACGAAGCCCTGGGGATATGTCCTGCCATCGCTATCAATCAGAAAAATTCCACGCGCAATCCGCGTTCGACCGTCGCCACACAAACCGAAATTTACGATTACCTGCGTTTGCTGTTCGCCCGCGTGGGCGTCACGCGCTGCCGCAACTGCGGTGCGGTCGTCAAACGCGACACGCCGGAGTCCATCACCGATGAAGTGATGCAATTGCCCGAAGACACGCGCTTTTACGTACTCTTTCCGGCTTCCGCTGGAACGGAATTCAGCGCCGAAGAAGTCGCCGAAGCCAAGCCCAAACGCACGCGCGCCAAAGCGAAAAGCGCCATCAACGTGAAAGCGCACTTGATGAGCCTGATGCAACGCGGTTTCACGCGGCTGTACGACGCGGCGAAGAACGAAACCATCGAAATGCAAACGCCGGACAGTTTCACCGGCAAGAACTTCGACAACATCTTCGTGCTGGTAGATCGGTTGGCCATTCGCGCGGACACGCGCAGCCGCCTGACCGATTCGGTGGAAACCTGCTACCGCGAAGGCCACGGCCAAGCCGTCATTCAGACAGTCGGCCAAACCGTCGGCGAAAACAACCAGCAGTTTTTCTTTTCCGAAAAGTTCCAATGCAAAAACTGCAAACTGAGTTACGTGCTGCCGGAACCGCAGTTATTCAGCTTCAACAATCCCTTCGGCGCTTGCCCGACCTGTCAGGGATTCGGCAACACCATCGGCCTGGATTTGAATCTGGTCATTCCGAACCGCGAACTGTCGCTGGAACAGGGCGCGATTGAACCGTTCACCAAACCGCAGTTTGAAAACTGGCGCGACGAACTGAAAACCTTCGCCAAACGCGAAGGCATTTCGATGACCGCGCCTTTCGCCGCGCTTCCGCCCGAACAGCAGGAAGCCGTCATTGAAGGCAAAAACGATTTTGGCGGCGTCGTGGGTTTGTTCGATTACCTGGAAACCAAAAAGTATAAATTGCACGTTCGCGTCATGATCTCGAAATATCGCGGCTACGCGCGCTGCCCAGATTGCAAAGGCGGACGGCTGCGGCAGGAAGCCCGCGACATTTACGTCAGCGAAAAGAACTTGCCGGAAGTGGTGAGGCTTTCGATCAAAGACGCCCGCGCCTTTTTCGACAATCTGCAACTAACCGAAGAGCAAACGGCAATTGCCGACCGATTGTTGAAAGAGATTCGTTCGCGGCTGCGCTTTCTGGACGAAGTCGGCCTGGATTACCTGAGCCTGGATCGGCTGGCTTCCACCCTTTCGGGCGGCGAAGCGCAACGCATTCAACTGGCTACGCATTTGGGTTCGTCGCTGGTCGGCGCGCTTTACGTGCTGGACGAGCCAAGCATTGGCCTACATCCGCGAGACAGCGCGCGGCTGATCGGTCTGCTGGAAAATCTGCGCGACATCGGCAACACGGTGCTGGTCGTCGAACACGAAGCCGAAATGATGCGCGCTGCCGACTACATTTTGGACATAGGCCCCGGCGCAGGCGAACTCGGCGGCGAAGTCATTTACGAAGGCAACTTCAACAACCTGCTCAAAGACGAACATTCGCTGACCGGTAAATACCTGCGCGGCGAAGCTCAGATCAAAACGCCGAAGGAACATCGTCAACCCGGCAAACATCAACTCATCGTTCGCGGCGCGCGGGCGCACAATCTGAAAAATATTGATGTGACGATTCCGCTGGAAACGATGGTTTGCATTACGGGCGTCAGCGGTTCCGGCAAATCCACGCTGGTTCACGAATGCCTTTACGCCGGATTGAAAAAACAGCGCGGCGATTGGACCGGATCGGTCGGCGATTTCGCCGCCATCGAAGGCGGCAAATTTCTGGACGACATCATCTTGGTGGATCAATCGCCGATTGGCCGCACACCGCGCTCGAACCCGGTGACTTACATCAAGGCCTACGACCTGATTCGCGAAGCCTTCGCCGAAACCCGCGAAGCGCAGGCACGCGGCTACAACCCTGGCCATTTTTCGTTCAACGTGCCGGGCGGACGCTGCGATGTTTGCGAAGGCGACGGAACCGTTACCGTCGAAATGCAATTTCTGGCCGATGTTGAACTGGTCTGCGAAGAATGCGGCGGCAAACGCTTCAAACAATCCGTGCTGGACGTGAAGTATCGCGGCAAAAACATTCACGAAGTTCTGAATCTGACCGTTCGCGAAGCGATTGGTTTCTTTTCTCAAGCGCCGCGCATCGCCGCCAAATTGAAAGTACTGGAAGATGTCGGGCTGGGATATTTGCGGCTGGGCCAATCGGCCACGACGCTTTCCGGCGGCGAAGCTCAGCGCGTCAAACTGGCTTCGTATATGTCCAAAAAAGCCGGCGATCATTCGCTGTATATCTTTGACGAACCGACGACCGGTCTGCATTTCGACGACATTAACAAACTGCTCGCTTCGTTCCGGCGATTGCTGGAAACAGGCGCTTCGCTGATCGTCATCGAACACAATCTGGATGTGATTAAAACGGCGGACTGGATTATTGATCTGGGGCCGGAAGGCGGCGTGGGCGGCGGGCAGGTGGTGGCGGTCGGAACGCCGGAAGAAATCATGCAAGTTGAAGCGTCTTACACCGGACGCTTTCTGAAAGCGCATCTGCAAACTCACCAAAGCTGAAATGCGCAAAGATCAGCCACAGAGGCCACGGAGATCACCGAGGCAAAATCTTCTCTCGGTGGTCTCTGTGGCCTCTGTGGCCTTGATTACTTGATTACTTCAACGCCTAAGTATGGAACCAAGGCTTTCGGCACGTTCACGGAACCGTCCGCTTGCTGATAGTTTTCCAGAATCGCCAGCCAGGTTCTGCCCACGGCCAGCCCGGAACCGTTCAGCGTGTGGACGAATTCAGTCTTCGATTTGCCTTCGCGTTTGAAACGAATCTGCGCGCGGCGCGCCTGGAAAGCTTCGCAGTTCGAGCAGGACGAGATTTCGCGGTAAGTGTTCTGGCTCGGCAGCCAGACTTCGATGTCGTA
>CAZRXE010000796.1:0-2002 GCA_964603695.1 uncultured Heliomicrobium sp. | reverse complement strand
CCGAGAATGAAAGAACAAAATCCGATTCCGGGCACCATCAAAGTGTTCACGATGAACCGGAATCAGTGTTCACGTTGCTCCGAAATGAGTGTTCACGATGGGCCGAAATCGGTGTTCACGTTGCTCCGAAATACGCAACAGTCATGATAACGAACGGATGCAAGAACAGCGACACTGCCAGAGGAGGTTGATTTGATAACAGCCGATGTCGGGTTCACGCGCCAAATTGAGTTCATTCCTCATGCATTGACCATGCTTAAACCAGACGGCCATATCATTTCATTAATCAAACCCTCAATACAGGACAAAAACTGATAACTTGAATGATTTGAGAATTTAGCTCACCGTACGATTAAACTTTGTTGTGACCAAACAAGAAAGGCAATCGCACGGTGAAAGACATTCGCTCCTTGGAGCAAACGCTCACGCAACACTTATCGTGGCACAAAGCCCGCGTCAAGTTTGTCGCCGCTTTTATTCTTGCTTTGGTGACGGCCAAGACCGTCAATCTGGTGCAGCTTGCCAGCGTTTTCGCCGGCGCAGCCAGCCAAGATTCGAAATACAAGAAGCTGCAACGCTTGTTCCGGCACTTTGAACTCCCACTGGCTGACATCGCCGATCTCGTCGTCAAACTTCTGGGCGTCGAAGGAGCTTGGACCTTATCGCTGGATCGCACCAATGGCGTCAACCGGCCCTTGGTCATCGCCGAGCCGCGTCGGATGTGGGGCACCGAGTGGTACTTCAGCGGTTGTTATCTGGGCAAAGGGGAGTATTTGATTTTGGTCTCGCCAAGCCTGGACGAAAGCGCCGTCGAAAACTACGCCAAACGCTGGGGCATCGAAACTTTGTTTTGCGGCGCTAAAAACTCGCGGCTTCTGTCTGGAACAAACTCACATGACAGACCCAGTCCGGTTAGAAAGGTTGCTGGCCTTACTGGCATTGACGTTTTGCCTGTGCCACAAGCTGGGAGAGTGGGTACAGACAGAAAAGGCGCTCAAGCTCAAAAAACATGGCAACAAACCCAAATCCATCTTTCGATTGGGCTTTGACAAGCTCCGCAACGCGATTGCGAACATTACTCACTTTGATCTGAAAACCTGGCAAAAGTTACTGCAACTTTTGTCCTGTACTTAGACGTGGCGTAAAGAGCGTTCTGCTCTGCTTTGGACATTCTCGACCGGCGACCGGGCCGATGGAGGATTGCGCGATGTTTACATTGAGAACGGCGGCTTGGTTGTAGAGCTGTTCAGCCCAATTGATAAACGAGGAGGCTGTTGTCCAGCCAACTTTAAACGCACACGCTATAGTTGGCGTGAGGAAAAATTCCGACCAGACGGCAAAGAAGAGTTGTTGCCCAACCCAGAAAGTAGTGCTTCATTACACTTCTCACCTAACCGTCCACTGAGATAAACAGGTACTACCGTAATTCGTTTGAGTACGACTTGAATTGTCTGGGAAATGCGTGTCTTGCGGTAAAGGCCTTGCACGTAAAGTCGCGTTCGCTCAGCGGAATGCTTTCGCCCCAGTCTTCGATTTCTTGCTTCGAGCTTCAGCCGGATTTGTTTTTTACTGAAGCCCGAAGCTAATGGCCAAAGGAAGTTGCCGGATCGTATTGTCTACCCGATCTTGATGCCGATGCCTTCCAGGAACTTGGTCGGTTTTTCGCCGCCGATCAGCGCGAAGATGAAATCGTTTTTGAAGCGGGCGGTTTCCTTGGCCTTTTTCGGATCGCGTTCGCGGGCGCTCATCAGGGCGACTTCGTCGGGCGTGATTTCCTTGATGGTGTGGCCGAAATACGCCTTGATCTTTCCTTCGTCAATGCATTCGTAAACCATCATTTTGTTGCCGAGTTTGAGGTCGCTTTTCAGATTGCTGCGGACGATGAGCGTGACGGTGTTGTCGCGCCAGCCGGTGATTTTGGTGCTGTTGTCGGGATCGTTGCGATAGGCGGCAAGGTCAACGGCGGCTTCGATGGCGGAGTTGCCCGCGCCGACCACCACGA
>CAZRXE010000795.1:0-1687 GCA_964603695.1 uncultured Heliomicrobium sp. | reverse complement strand
GGAGTAAATCGAGCTGTAAGGCGGATAGAACGTCCAGCCGGTATCAATACCGCCGTTGATCATCGTCAGCATGAACATTCCGCCGCCGACGATGAAAACATACCAGCTCAACAGGTTCAGACGTGGAAAGGCGACGTCTTTTGCGCCGAGCATCAGCGGCAGCAGAAAGTTCCCCAGCACGGCAGGAATAGACGGGATCAGGAAGAAGAAGATCATGATCACGCCGTGCATGGTGAACACTTTGTTGTAAGTTTCCGCCGTCATCAAATCGCCCTGCGGCGTAATCAGTTCCAGGCGAATCAAGGAAGCGTAAATGCCGCCGATTGCGAAAAAGATCGAAATCGAAAACAGATACAGCAATCCGATGCGCTTGTGATCCAGCGTCAACAGCCACGATTTCACGGTGTGTCCGTTGGTCAAATAATTGACGCGGGGTTCTTCAGTTTGAACCAAAACTTCGCTTGCCATAGTCGTACCTTATGAGTTCATTAAACTTGACCGGCGGCTACTGACCTACCGGCCTAACGCTAAATCCAGACTATTCAGTTTTTGCCGAAGCCGCTGCGGGCTTGGCCGCTGCGGGCGTAGCCGGTTTCGCCGCGGCCGGGGACGCCACCGGTTTCGCTTGCGCGCTTGCCGCCGCCGCGTCTTTCGGCCCGATGGATTTGATGTAAGCGATCAATTGCTGAATTTGTTCTTCGCTGACCTGTCCCTGAAACGAGGGCATCACCGGTTCGTATTTCTCGACGACCTTCGCCATCGGATTCAGAATGGATTCGCGGATGTACGAGTCATCCACCGTCACGGTCGTGCCGTTGTTCAATTTGGCCGTCTGGTTATACAACTCGTTCAATTTCGGTCCGCGTCCGGTTCCGCTTTCCAGATGGCAGGTGACACAGCCCAGATTTCCGAAGATGCGCTGTCCGGCAACTACCGGCGATTCTTTGGACGTGCCGCTGAGCCAAGCTTGGTAATCCGCCGGATCCTGCACAGTCACGGTTCCGATCATGCCGGAATGCTGCGTGCCGCAGTATTCGGCACAGAAGATGTGATAAGTGCCGGGCTTGGTCGCTTCAAACCAGGTGGTGGTATAACGTCCGGGAACCACATCGGCTTTGGTGCGGAAAGCCGGAATGAAATAGGCGTGCAGCACGTCTTCGCTGGTCATCGTCAATTTGACGCGGCGTCCCACCGGCACGTGCAAGGTATTGATTTCGCGCTGTCCGTCGGGATGCTGCGCGCGCCACATCCATTGTTTGCCGGTAACGAAAATTTCCAGCGATTCTTTGGGCGGCGTGTACATCTGGTAATAAAGTTTCGCGCCCCAGCCAAAAATGCCCAGTGAAATCAGCAAGGGAATGATCGTCCAGGTCAGTTCCAGCGCCATCGCGCCTTCAATCTGTTCAGGAATTTCGCCTGCGCTCTTGCGGCGATACTTGAACATGAAAATGCCGGCGGCAATGGCGATGCCAATCGAAAAGACTATGGTCATCAACCACAACGCCAGATAGAACAGGTCTACTTCCATCGCGAACTTCGAGGCCTGTTCAGGGATAAACTCGTATTGGAAGAGTAAAGAGAGGCTCATAGGCAATTGTCCAAATCTTGGCGAGTCGGTACCGCAAGCGGTAACGAGCGCGCCTGTCATCAGTGAATCCGCGAGGAGCAACGTTCGCTACCGCTCGCG
>CAZRXE010000794.1:0-3386 GCA_964603695.1 uncultured Heliomicrobium sp. | reverse complement strand
CCGTGGAAGGAATTCGCGCCTTTGTACGCATTTCGGATTCGCTCGGCACGTCGGGCCAGCCGAAACCGGAGCAGTTTTCGACGATCAAAGACGCGGGCTATCGCGTGGTCATCAATCTTGCACCATCCGATGTGCGTGATGCGGTGAAGGAAGAGCAACAAATCGTCGAAGGGCTGGGGCTGAAATATATCTACATCCCGGTTGTCTGGGCGGAACCGAAGCTGGAAGACGCTGAAAAGTTTTTCGCCGCGATGAAAGCGAATAAAGATCAGAAAGTCTTTGTGCATTGCATCGCCAACATGCGCGTTTCGGCGTTCACCTACCTGTATCGCACCACCCAACTCGGTGTCAGCGAGGAAGCCGCGCAAAAAGATTTGCAGAAAATCTGGATGCCCGGAGGTACCTGGCAACAGTTCATCAACACTGTGAAAGCGCAGCAGGCTTCGTCCTCAAGCGGTGTGAAGAAGACGTTTTTCAATCCAGACGGCGTTTCCAAGTCGCCATATTATTCGCACGCCGTCACGGTTGAAGGCGGCAAGACAATTCACATATCCGGTCAGGTCGCGCTCGACGTCAAAGGCCAGATTGTCGGCAAAGGCGATTTGCGAGCGCAAACCGTGCAGGCGTTTGAAAACCTGAAACTTGTTTTACAAGCCGCGGGAGCGACTTTCAGTGATGTGGTCAAAATCAACACGTATGTCGTGAATCTGAAACCTGAAGGCGTTGTCGCCATCCGCGAAGTCCGGACGAAATATCTGCCTGCGACCAATCCGCCCGCCAGCACATTGGTCGGCGTGCATGCACTGTTTCGGGAAGACGTCTTGATCGAAATCGAAGCTATTGCTGTCATCAAGTGAAGGAGAATTGAGATGCTCGAAGGAGTCGAAAGACTGGTGGTTCTGTCCGGCACGCAAACCGCTGCGCTGACTGGCGCTACCTCGCAGGAAATCGAATCTGCCACGTTGCAAGGCGATTGGCAGCGGCTCACTCAAACGGACGGCCATTTTGCCGCCGTGCAACGTGACGGCAAGACCGTGCGGATAGCCCGTACGATTGGTATTCCGCTGCGCTATCTGGTGGCCAAGATGTACCACGGGCCGTTTCTGGTCGTCGGTCAACGAATGGATCAACTGTTTGCGTGGTGCCGGGAGCAGCGCATCGGCTGGCAGTTCGATCCGATGTATACGCGCATGATTCCGGCGCATTATCTGGTGGAACTGGATCAAGTCGGCTGTCCCGATCCCGCGCCGCGCTACCATCGTTTTTTCAATCCGCCGGTGGGCAAAGGCTCCGCCGAAATTGAAGAAGCAGGCGCGCAATACGTTGCCGCGACTTACGAAGCTTTGAAAAACTGGCTGGCGACCGTTCCCGCGCACGAACCGATTGCGCTGGCGTTTTCCGGCGGTGTGGACAGCACGTCCGTGTTCTTGCTGGCGCGCAAGGCGCTCGAAGAGCTCGGCAGCGACCCGTCGCGGTTGCGTGCGTTCACGCTTGATCTGGGCGAAGGCCGCGACGCGCAACAAGCCGCTGAAGTCGTCCGCAAACTCGGTTTGGAAGAGCAGTGGGAAGTCGTCAATGTTCCGGCGGAACGGCTTGATCTGGAAAAAGCCATTCGTGTCATCGAAGACTATCACCCGCTGGATGTCGAATGCGCGGCCGTGTCGTTGTGTTTGCTGGAAGGCATTCGCGAACGCTATCCCAATATGAAATACCTGCTGGATGGTGACGGCGGCGATGAAAACCTGAAAGCGTACCCGCTGGAAGATTCCGACCTGACCATTTCCAGCGTGCTGCGCAACCCACTGCTTTATCAGGAAGGCTGGGGCATTGACGCCATCAAACACAGCCTGACGTATTCCGGCGGTTTGTCGCGCGGTTACGTGCGGACTTACGCGCCCGCCCAGCATTTCCGCTTTGAAGCTTTTTCGCCCTACACCGTGCGGTCGGTCATTGCGCAGGCGTTGGCCATTCCGTTTGAAAACGTGATTGGCGAAAGCGCCGAACGTTTGATGACGCTGAAAGCTGATGTGGTCAGCGTCGGCATCAAAGCCGTCACCGGCGCGACGATGCCCGTGTTTCCGAAACGGCGTTTTCAGGAAGGCGCGGGCGGAGAAGTCTATCGCCATTGGCGCGTCAGCAAATCCTGGTGTCGGCAAGTCTTCCTGCGACAGTGGGAAGAGCGGCTGCGCACGGTTTGGGAGCCGGAAGGTGAACGCCGTTCCGGCAACGAAATGACCGTCACCGAAGCCAGATTGATCGTGTGAGCAACGCTTCTTATCCCAACTCTCCATCGCAACGTGACCGCTGGATTGTGCAGCGGCGTGGGCCGAAAGCATCGCTGGATGCTTTTCGGTCTTATGCGTTTTTGTGGGAAGAAGAACCTGGGAGCGCGGGCGTCCCGCCCGCTACCGAGCCTACGGCTCGGTTACACATTCCCGCGAACCCCACCGCCACCATCTTTCTAACGAACCGCGAATGCCCTTTTCGCTGTTTAATGTGCGACCTGTGGCAAAACACTTTGAACAGTCGCGTGCCGTCCGGCGCAATTGCCGCGCAGATTCACTTCGCGCTTCAGCAATTGCCGCCCGCCCGCCAAATCAAGCTTTACAACGCCGGCAGCTTCTTCGATCCGCAAGCGATTCCGCCCGAAGATTTGCCGGAAATTGCCGCCTTAGTCGCAGGCTTCGACCGCGTGATTGTCGAATGCCATCCGGCGTTTTTGCGCGGCGAATTCGGCCAACGCGCTTTGCAGTTTCAGGCCGCGTTGCAGGGAAGACTGGAAATCGCCATCGGTTTGGAAACCGCGCATCCGCCGACGCTCGAAAAACTCAACAAGCGGATGACAGTCGAAGACTTCCGGCAGGCGGCGGCTTTTTTGAAACAACACGACATTGATCTGCGGGTGTTCCTGTTGCTGCGACCTCCGTTTCAAACCGAAAGCGAAGGTTTGGAATGGGCGTGCCGCTCGTTGGACGTGGCGATGGAATGCGGCGCGCGAGTGTGTTCGATTATTCCTGTGCGCGGCGGCAATGGCGCTCTGGAAGCTTTGGGCGAAGCGTTTCAGCCGCCGACGTTGCGCAGTCTGGAAGCGGCGCTGGAATACGGGTTATCGCTCCGGCGAGCTTTGGTTCTGGCGGATTTGTGGGATGTGGAAAAGTTTTATTGCTGCGCGTGTTCGCCGGAGCGCGCGGCGCGGTTGGCAGAGATGAATCGAATGCAGCGAATCGTGGGACAGGCTTCAGCCTGTCCGCACTGTGGACAGGCCGAAGCCTGTCCCACGTTTGCCGAATGATGAATCCTGATTTTGATTTGGCCATCGTCGGTTCCGGTTTCAGCGCGTCGCTGTTGGCAATGATCGCGCGGCGGATTGGCTTGTCCGTTGTTTT
>CAZRXE010000793.1:0-2448 GCA_964603695.1 uncultured Heliomicrobium sp. | reverse complement strand
CCCACACTTCCATTTCGCCGAAGCGTTGGCCGCCGAATTGCGCCTTGCCGCCCAGCGGCTGCTGTGTGATGAGCGAGTACGGGCCAATCGAACGCGCGTGAATCTTGTCGTCCACCAAGTGCGAAAGTTTGAGCATATAGATGTAACCGACAGTCACTCTTTGCTCGAAGACGTCGCCGGTCACACCGTCATACAACATCGTTTTGCCCGAACCGGCGACCATTTGCGGGATGCCTTGTTCACGAACGCTTTCGTCTGCGCTCTCAAGGTATTTTTTAATGTCGTGCTCGGTTGCGCCGTCGAACACAGGCGTCGCGAAACGCATTCCCAGCACGCTGGCCGCCCAGCCCAAGTGGGTTTCCAGAATCTGACCGACGTTCATACGCGACGGCACGCCGAGCGGGTTGAGTACGATTTCAACCGGTGTTCCGTCCGGCAGATAAGGCATGTCTTCTTCCGGCAGAATGCGCGCAATGACGCCTTTGTTGCCGTGACGGCCCGCCATCTTGTCGCCGACCGAAAGCTTGCGTTTCATTGCCACGAAGACCTTGACCATCTTGATGACGCCGGGTGCGAGTTCGTCGCCTTTTTTGATCTTGTCAATCTTCTCTTGATAGAGGTGATCGAGGATCGCGATTTGGCGTTCGGTGCGTTGTTCGAGGTCTTTGATTTCGGCAGCCACGTCACGCGCGCCGCTGACTTCAACGCGCTTGAGCGCGCCGATGTCCATGCCTTCCAGCATGTCGCGTGTCAGCTTCGCACCTTTTTCGGCAACCGTGCGGCCACGGAAGTGCAGGTCGGCTTCAAGTTTGCGGCCTTCCAGCAATTCGTAAATGCGCTTGTTGCGTTCCTCTTCGACGATGCGGATTTCGTCGTGCAGGTTCTTGCGCAGCTTTTCTTCCTCGGCGGTTTCGATGGCGGCGCTGCGTGTGTCTTTGTCCTGCCCTTTGCGGGTAAAGACCTTCACGTCAACGACAGTGCCTTCGATGCCCGGCGGACAGGTCAAACTGGCGTCACGCACGTCACCGGCTTTTTCGCCAAAGATCGCACGGAGCAGTTTTTCTTCCGCTGTCAACTGGGTTTCGCCTTTGGGCGTGACTTTGCCCACAAGGATCGAACCCGGTTTGACGAATGCACCGATGCGAATGATGCCGCTATCGTCCAAATCGCGCAGCGCGGCTTCGCCGACGTTCGGGATGTCGCGCGTGATTTCTTCCGGTCCGAGCTTGGTGTCGCGAGATTCGATTTCCAGTTCTTCAATGTGAATTGAAGTGTAGTAATCGTTTTTGACGATCTTTTCGGAAATCAGAATCGCGTCCTCGAAGTTGTATCCGCGCCACGGCATAAAGGCGACCAGCACGTTGCGTCCAAGCGCCAATTCGCCGCCTTCGGTGCAAGGCCCGTCGGCGATGACTTGTCCCTTCGCTACGCGTTCGCCTTGACGAACAATCGGCTTTTGATTGATGCAGGTGTTCTGGTTCGAGCGTTTGAATTTGATGAGCGGATAAATGTCCGCTGTCACTTCGCGCGAAAGCGTGCCGTCCACGTTGTGGTCAACGCGGATGATGATGCGTTCTGAGTCCACCGTATCCACTACGCCGTCGCGCCGCGCCACGACCACCGCGCCGGAGTCTTGCGCGGTGACTTTTTCCATGCCGGTTCCGATCAGCGGCGCTTGTGCGCGCAGCAGCGGTACTGCCTGGCGTTGCATGTTCGATCCCATCAAAGCGCGGTTCGCGTCGTCGTTTTCAAGGAAGGGAATCAAGCTCGCTGCCACGGACACCAACTGCTTCGGCGAAACGTCCATAAACTGGACTTCATCGCGCGTGGCCAGAATGAATTCGCCGGCCTGACGGGCGTTGACGCGCTCGCCTTTGATATAGCCGTTTTCATCCACCTGAATGTTGGCCTGACCGATGATGTATTTGTCTTCTTCCCAGGCCGACAAATAAAACGGATAGGGTTCGTAAGTCGCCTTTTTCTTGTCGTCACCGAGTTGGGCGTTGGCTTGTTCGGCTTCTTCCTCTGGCACGTGATCGCTCGGCTTGTAGCTCGTGTCGCCCGGATTGAGGATTTTGACATAATCAATCAGGCGGCCGTCCATCACCTTGCGATACGGCGATTCGATGAAACCGAACTCGTTGATGCGCGCAAAGCACGACAGCGAAGAGATCAAACCGATATTCGGTCCTTCAGGAGTTTCAATCGGACAGATGCGGCCGTAGTGCGTCGGATGCACGTCGCGGACTTCAAATCCCGCGCGTTCGCGGCTTAACCCGCCCGGTCCAAGCGCCGACAAACGACGCTTGTGCGTGATTTCCGAGAGCGGATTGGTTTGATCCATAAACTGCGAAAGCTGCGACGATCCGAAGAATTCGCGCACGGCAGCGGTCACAGGCTTGGCGTTGATCAAATCGCGCGGCATCGCTGTCTGCATTTCGGTGTGAA
>CAZRXE010000792.1:0-3522 GCA_964603695.1 uncultured Heliomicrobium sp. | reverse complement strand
TGGTGGTCTACCGGGGCTGTGTTGAAAAGTCTGAAAATCAGCCTGAAATCGGCTGTAAGCAGTTGATAGCAAGGCGTTTGGTGGTCTACCGGGGCTGTGTTGAAAAGTCTGAAAATCAGCCTGAAATCGGCTGTAAGCAGTTGATAGCAAGGCGTTTTACCCAGGCTCTCCGTTTTGAGTTGATCTTGATTCAACGCATTTACGGGAGCCAGGTTTAAGCTATTTATTTACAGGGCTTTAGACCTTCCTAGAGGCGCAATTCTACGCATTTTCAACACACTGCTGGGTCACTACCCAATTTGCCCAGTACGACGTGCTTTTCGCTCGCGTTGTGCTATTGGTTCGGCTGATAGTGGGAGTCCAACCGCAATTAATTCGACGTGCCGCTCTTCTTCGCTTTGCGCTTCGTTGCCTCCCCGCCTTTGGTCGCTCCATCTTCAGCGACGATTCCGGTATCTGCCAATAAGTCCCGATTGGTGTCTACATTGATTATTGTGAACAACTCAATCAGATCCTCAAATAGCTAATTTCTGTCCGACGCGTCAGCCGAGCTTCCTGAATGGCCTGCTCCAGTGAAAATGGTCCGCTCTCATACCGTTGAAAAAAGTCGAGGCCACGATCAATCGTTATTTTCCAACCAGTATCCGTGACAATACTGCGTGCGTGAAAGTTTGGGTTGTGATCAAGTTCCCAGGAAAAAGCCACCCTCGATCCGGCAAGGGATTCCACTATTTGAGTCAAATTCTCTTCCTGTCGGACGCAAGAATCCGCGTCAGACTGCGTAATCAAGTGAACCGCCGCTTCATCCCCTTCAGGCATCAAGCCATGAACCATCTGCAGAAATTCCATGAAATTGCGCGATTGGAAGAACAAGCGTACATAAGGATCGCTAACTGTGATCTGACGTGCGCCCTTGAGGTGTTGCGCAAACAAACGTCGGTAACTTCACCCTTTGGTGTTTTCGGGAATCACGATATGCCTCGGTTGTGGAACCGAATCTGAAATTTTTGGCGGGCTATTGAACAAGGAAACTTGCTGACTGGCTGCGGCCTCTGTCGTTTCCTCTACGGCGGCAGGCTCACCGCTTTCCTCTACCGCCTTGGTGCGTGGCGCGGCAAAGGTCGGATACTGAATTTCTTCCGGCGTTTGAACTTTCACGACCGCCCCGCCTGCTACCGGTCGGTAGTTGAATTCGTGGCGTTTGAAGGTGTCGTCAATACGCAAGATATGCTCGCGCACGCGGCGGCGCGCTTCCATCGCACAGGCCAGCAATTCTTCAATCTCTTTGGGCGTCGCCTTGCCATCCGGGTACAAAATTTTCATCAAGCCGGAAAAGGTTTTCTCAAAACCGGTTTGATCGCGCGTGGAAACTTCCGAGGCGAGTTCAAAATGTGCTTGATAGGCGCTGGTGAAATCCTCATTGCGCAAATGCTTCAACACTTCGGCAATGTAATCCACGACGAAACCATAACTCGACTTTATCCAATTTTGGTCTTTGAAATTTTGAAATAGTGACGGCGGGCAGCGTAGATTGTGGAAGAAAACTCCTACAAGAGATGACTTCCCAATGCAGACACCACCTGCCGAACTGTTGAATCTGATAGTAGTTTTCCAGCGGCTTTTAAGCCGTTTTGGGAGCAGGCCAAAGTCTTGTTGTTGTGGGCGCGCTGCTGGCGCGGGGCAAGCGCACGGTCACGGCTTGTTTGCGTGTGGTCGGGTTGAGCGAGGAGAAAGCTTTTCAGAATTATCATCGCGTGCTCAATCGGGCGTGCTGGAGCACTTTGCAAGCGAGCCGGATTCTGTTCGGCTTGTTGTTGCTGTTGTTGCCGCCCGATGGCGTTGTGGTGATCGGCGCGGATGACACGATTGAGCGGCGGCGCGGAAAGCAAATCAACGGCTTGGGTTGCTATCGCGATCCGGTCAGCTCCAGTCGCAAATACGTCGTCAAATGTTTCGGCTTGAAGTGGCTCTCGTTGATGTTGCTCGTCAAGCTGCCGTGGAGCAGCCGCGTCTGAGCCTTGCCGTTTTTGACTGTCCTGTGCCGCGCTCAAGTCGAAGGGCAAAGGCCGAAGTTCTGGCACACGCGGCGGCGGCGCAAGAGCAGGAACAAGTCCGGGGCGAAAGCGAAAAATGCGCTTCCCATGTCCACGCCGCAGCAGCATAAAACGGCGATTGATATTTTGATGATCCTCATTCGTCAGGTGAAGCGTTGGCTGCCGCAGCGTCTGGTGGCGCTGTTGGTGGACGGCGGTTATTCGGCAGTCAAACTGGCGTTGGTTTGCGCGGGCACGCCGAACCTGGCTTTGGTGACGCGCCTGCGCTCCCGACGCCAGCTTGTATCACGAAGCCGCGCTGCGCGCCGATGGTCAACGCAGCCCAACGCCCGACAAAGGCGCTCGGCAACGCAGGCTCCAACAATGGGCCAATCGCAGCTACACGACTTGGGAAGAAACGGAAGTCAGTTGGTACGGGGGCCAGAAGAAAAAGCTGTTGTTGTTTTCGCGCACTGCACTGTGGCACACGCCGGGCGAAGCGCCGGTCAAAATTCTTTACGTCATCACGCGCGCGCCCGCAGGGAAATTGCTCGACGAAGTTTTCGCCACGACCAAATTCGACGCCACTCCCGCGCAGTTCATTGAATGGGTGGTGATGCGCTGGTCGGTCGAAACGACCTTTGAAGAATCGCGCGAGCATTTGGGAATGGAAACACAGCGCCAATGGAGCGACCTGGCGATTGGACGCGCGAAGCCGTGCCTGTTGGGACTGTTTTCGTTGGTCGTGTTGCTCACCCACCGGCTGCACCTGATGGCCAGGTGCCGACGCTGACAGCAGCTTGGTACGCCAAGCCGGAAGCGACCTTCTCTGACTGTTTGATCTTCGTGCGCAAGCATTTATGGCGTTCACTCAATTATGTGAACTCTGCCCCGCAAGCAGAGTCGGTTAGTTTCCCCGCACCAGTTTGGGAACATTGGCTTTCCTGTTTAGCTGGCGCGGCTTAAATGGATAAAGTCGAGTAGTACAAGCAGATTGATTTCTATCTTGCCAAATTTCCGACAACTCAAGTTCGAAGGTTCCGCAAGCAGCTACACACCAAAAGCGCCGCCACCAGGGAGACGTGAATTAGCAGGCGCGGAAACGACGCCTGCAAATGGCCGATGAAGTCCGGCCAGATGCTGAAAATATAAACGGCGGAATAGATCGCAATTGGCGTCGCCACTGTTGGCGCAATTCCAGTGACTTCGTGTTGCCACTGCCGCCGGGCGGAAAAGCACAGCCAGAGAATCGCCGTCGCCGCCACGGCCCAAAACACTCCCCAATGTCGCCAATTCGCCAACTCCTTCAACGCAGCTTCGGCAATGCTCGGTAATCGCCACAAATTGCCGCGTAGCGTTGCGACGCCAATCGGCAGGAATTCGTTTCCACCGGGCGGATTGACGAATCGCACAAAGCTGCGCCAGGTCGTGACAACAATTACACCGGGCAGGGCGGCCAGCAGGATTTGCCGCCACACGCGCCACGGCG
>CAZRXE010000791.1:0-5911 GCA_964603695.1 uncultured Heliomicrobium sp. | reverse complement strand
ATCTCTCGCTTGCCTCTCCCGGATGAACCACTACCGGCGTTGAAACCGCAACCTGCGAACCCGACAGGATTGATGGAATTCGCGGTGCCAGCCGGCAGTCAGCTCCTGAAAGTCGAGCTATCGGCGGGACTGGCCGAGCGGAGTGGACGGATCGCGAGCGCAATTTCGTTGTTGTCTTTATTGGCGCTGCTTATCGGATCGGCACGCGCTCGCCGAGCAACGTTTCAGGTGGAAAGTATCTGAGGTTCAGATAAGCCTTCATTTCCGCCGCCAATTCCCGCAGGCTTTGGTAGTCAATTTTGTTGTTCCTCAGCCGCAGGTCGCCGGCCATTCCCAATGCGTCCAGGCCGAGTTGATTGGCGATGTAAAGCGCGCGTGGCAAATGATAGCCCTGCGAAACCAGAACGGCGCGTTCCAGGCCGAAGATGTCCTTGGCGCGCAAACAGGTTTCATAAGTCGAGCGTCCGCCATAATCCACAATCACGTCTTTCGCGGCCACGGCATGGGTAATCAGATAGTCCTGCATGGCTTTCGGTTCGTTGTAGCTGGCGTGCCGGTTGTCGCCGGAAACCAGAATCCGGTCTACTTTGCGCGCGCGGTAAAGTTCGATGGCGGTGTCCACGCGGTCTTCCAGAATTGGCGAAAGGTCTCCGTTGCCATAGACGCTGGCACCGAAAACTATGGCCACGCGAGGGCGTTGCCAGCGGCTGGTATCCAGTTCGTTGAGGTTGGTGATGATCCGGTCGTCGTAATTGTGTATCTGAAAATGGACGTAAACAAAGGCCAAGCCAATGGCTATCAAAAGCAACAGGAGGAAGAGACGGCCGCGTTTCATCATTGTTTGCAAATGCTTGAGCGAAGTTTTCCAGTCAGTGGCTATCAGACAATTTCATCGCTGAAACTGTCAAGAGTTTCGTGGCGTGA
This sequence comes from uncultured Heliomicrobium sp., assembly GCA_964603695.1. Classification (GTDB taxonomy): domain Bacteria; phylum Acidobacteriota; class Blastocatellia; order RBC074; family RBC074; genus RBC074. Next base: position 4,987 of record CAZRXE010000791.1, on the reverse strand, counting down.
GGAAGTTTTTTGGCTTTCAATTCCGAAAATGCCGCACTGCGTTCGCCTTTTTAGGCGTGTGTATGGTATCTTCGCGAACTTCGATCACAAGCAATTTTTCCACTAGGAGGATCATTCAATGGCTAGAAAGTGTCAGGTGACGGGCAAGAAGCCTATGTCGGGCAACAACGTCTCGCACGCCAACAATCGAACCAAGCGCCGCTTTGAGCCGAATTTGCAATGGCATCGTTTTTGGGTTCCGAGCGAAAACCGTTGGGTGCGGCTGCGTGTGACGGCGCGCGGCATCAAAACGATTGATAAGCTCGGCATTGAGAAGGTGCTGGCTGACATACGCGCTAACGGCGAACACGTTTAGTTTCGCCTTCGCGAAAAAATTCAAACGCCGGGAAAGTCGAAAAGTCTTTCCCGGCGTTTGAATTTTCTGCCTGCCTTTTTTTGCTTGTCTGTTGCTACTGCTGTTTGGGGTTTGCCGCTTGCTGCGCCAGGGCTTTCTTTAATTTGCCCAGCATCTGCCGAATCTGCTCGGCGTCAGGTGCTTCAGGCGCTTCGCGCAAGTAAGCTTCAAGCTGCGCTGCCGCTTTGTCCATGCGCTGTTGACGCAGATATAGATTGAACAAATGTTTGCGCACATGGAGCATTTCCGTTTTTCCCAGATCCAAGGCCCGCGACAGTTCTTTTTCAGCGCGGTCAAGTTCCGGCGGCGTTTTGGACATCAAGGCCAGCCCCAGGTTGAGGTAGCCCATAGGGTAGGTGCTATCCAGCCGCAAGCCGTTTTCGAGTGCGGTGACAGCTTCGTCGAACCGGCGCTGCTGAACGAAGAGAATCCCCAGATTTATATAAGGCAAGGCGAATTTTGGATTAACGTCCAGCGCGCGTTCAAACATCGCTCGCGCGTCGGCGGGTTTGTTCGTTAGCGAATACTGTTCGCCAAGTTTGTTCAGGGCATAAAGATAATCGGGAAAAATATTGATTGCTTCCCGGAGCTTGGCACAAGCGTCTTCCGATTTGTTGTTACGTGCAAGTTTCACGCCCTGCTCGTATGCTTTCCTGGCGGGCTTGGGTATCTCCTGCAAATCGGCAACGGAAAGAAGCTTGTCTTTGGTTTTAATGGTTGGCTCGCCGCCTTTGCTTTTCAGATAAAGCTGAACAGTAAATGTACGGGCAAAGTTGCCGAAGGCTTCAACCAATTCTTGCACGGTTTCGTAAAGATGGCCGTCCGTGGGAATGGTGACTCTGTAAGAACCGCTGGGCAGATTCCGAAACTCGAAATTGCCGACCGAATCTGAAAAGGTTTCCTGTGCAATGCCGCCCGTGCTGACTTCCAGCACCACGCGCATGCGCTGTTCCGGGAAATTCCCTGAAGGCAAAAAGATTTTGCCGCGAACAGTATAACTGGTCGCCGTTGCGCCGCTGCGATTGGAATTTCCTTGATTGCCGCCTGTTTGCTGTGCCACGGCGGACACGGAAAAGGTAATTAAGGTTGTGAGGAGGAGAAAAAACCTTATGGAAAGGCTGGGGCAGGAACCGGATTGCCGCGGCATAAACGCCTCCTAAACAAAAATGGAGGAACGAAAACCCCACTCGGAGCGACGCCGGAACAGCGGTTAAAATGGCTCCCTCAGATTTCAGTTTTCGTCCCGAGTTTGTGATTGAGAAACTGCGTGCGAATCGGTTTTCATTCCAGTAAGCCAGCCGGACAATACTTATTGATTGGCGGCGCTTTCGCCAGTGCCAACGCTTTCCAATTCCTGGTCGTCGCCGTCGTCTTCGATGTCATCGTCATCGAAATCGTCCGGATGACCGTTAATCAACTCTTTCAATTCCTTGCCGGGTTTGAAATACGGAACACGCTTGGCGGGGATGTCCACCGGTTCGCCGGTTTTCGGATTGCGTCCGCGTCGGGCGTCGCGTTGGCGCACGCGGAAACTGCCGAACCCTCGAAGTTCGATTTTGTCTCCCTGATTGAGCGCCTGAATAATATTTTTGAAAACTTCGTCTACGATTACTTCCGAGTCTTTTTTGGTCAGCTCGGCTGCGCGAGCCACCTCTTCCACCAACTCTGCTTTGGTCATCGCTCCTCCGTTTGACGGCGAGTTAGGATCAAACATCAGATCAACAACTGCCTAATCCGTGTTTCCCACAAAAAGCACTTACTTCCACTGGTATTTGAATTTCACCGACGTATCCATATCCAGCAAATGTTTCGGCAACTGGCTGGGCGAAAACTCCTGGAGCTTCGTCGAGCCGAAAACCAGGTCCAGAAGGCTAAAGCCTTCTTTGGGCTTCGGCGGAGTGACAATCTGCGGCTCGCCTTTGATACCGACCAGTTTGGCAGTGGCTTTCACCGCATCTTCATAATTGCCGATTTCGTCAATCAATCCGTTCTTGACGGCGGATTCGCCAGTATAAACACGGCCATCGGCCAGTTCTTTGACTTTCACCTCGTCCAGTTCATTGCCTTGAATTCCCTTCCCTTGTCGGCCTTCGGTGACTGCGGCGACGAATTGGGCGTATAACTCGTTAATCATGTTTTGAAAATATTCTTTTTCGCGTTCGGTCAATTCCCGCGTCGGCGAGCCTGTGTCTTTGAATTCGCCGCTTTTGAAAACGACAGGTTTGACTTTGGCCCATTCGGCCAGTTCCTTGTAATTAACCCATTCGGCGATAACACCGATGCTGCCGGTGACGGTGCCTTGATTGGCGAAGATTTTGTCCGCCGGGCAGGCGACGTAATATCCGCCGGAAGCGGCCACGGAAGCCATCGAAACCACCAGGGTTTTCTTCTTCTCTTCCTTGATGCGTTTCACTTCGCGGTAAATTTCCTGCGAGGCGGAAACGCCTCCGCCAGGACTGTCGACTCGCAAAATGATCGCCTTGATGCGCGAATCTTCCCCGTACTGTTTCAGTTGACGATTGACCGTCTTGGCCATTCCGTCGTCAATCACGCCTTCAATTGGAACCACCGCGATGCGGTCGCCGCCGCCGGCTCTGAAGCCATCGTCATCGGCCAGCAACGCCATGCCGACAAAGACCAGAACCGCTATCAGGCACAACGCGGCAAATCCGCCCAAAATGATCCAAGTCAGAGTACTTCTTCTCATAAAACGCGAAAAAAGATGACCTGCTAAAGGCTGAGCGAAAGGAAATAGTGGCCAGTAATCAACGATTGTTACTGAGAGCGTCTGGAAACAACCGCTGGTTACTGACCACTAACAACCAACAACAAACTACCGGCTAAGTCTTCTAATCTTCATTAGCCTTTGTTGTAGTCAGCGACTTCAAAGAGGCCGGCCATGCCTGTGTCGCCGGAAGAGTAGTTGCGAACGTCCAGAATCGGTTCGTCCTTGCCGACAGCGCGCGCGGACAAGCCGATCTTGCGGGCTTCGCGATCCATCTTAAGGATTTTGAACTGCTGTTTCTGGCCGACTTTGATGGCGTCTTCCGGCTTGTCAACGTGCTGTTCCGAAAGTTCGGAAACGTGGCACAAGCCTTCAATACCGTCTTCCAGTTCAACAAACGCGCCGAAATTGGCAAAGCGCGTGACTTTGCCGGTGACAACGTCGCCCAAACGATGCGTATCAAAGAAACGATCCCAAGCGTTCGGTTCCAGGTCTTTGATCGAAAGCGACAGGCGGCGGCCTTCGATGTCGATCGCCGTAATAACCGCTTCGACTTCCTGATTTTTCTTCAGTGCTTCGCTGGGATGTTTGATGCGCTTGGTCCAGGAGATGTCCGAAACGTGAACCAGGCCGTCAATGCCGTCCTCGATTTCAACGAACGCGCCGAAGTCGGTCAAATTGCGAACGCGACCTTTGACGCGAGTGCCGATGGCGTAACGCGCGGCAATCGTATCCCATGGGTTCGGTTCGATTTGCTTGATGCCCAGGCTGATGCGGCGATTGTGCTGATCCACTTCCAGAACCACGGCTTCGACTTCCTGTCCGGGGCCGACCAGTTTGGACGGATGCTTGACCCGTTTTGACCAGCTCATCTCGGTGACGTGCACCAGGCCTTCGACACCCGGTTCAAGTTCAATGAACGCACCGTAATCGGTGACCGAAGCGACTTTGCCTTTGACGCGCGTGCCGATGGCATAACGTTCGACTGTCGTCGCCCACGGATCGGGAATCAGTTGCTTGTAACCCAGACTGACGCGCTCTTTGTCGCGGTCAAACTTGAGAATTTTGACCTGGATATTCTCGCTGACCTTGAAGATTTCGTTCGGGTTCTGGATGCGTCCCCAGGACATGTCCGTGATGTGAAGCAGACCGTCAATGCCGCCCAAATCAATGAACGCGCCATATTCGGTGATGTTCTTGACCTGACCTTCGACGACAATGCCCTCCTCCAAATTGGTGAGCGTTTCTTTCTTCTTGCTGTTAACGACTTCTTCCAGCACCACTTTGCGCGAAAGGACGATGTTGCCGCGTTTCTTGTTGACCTTGATAACACGGACTTCGATTTCCTTGTTGCGAAAGCTATCGAGATTGCGCACCGGGCGAACATCCACCTGGCTGCCAGGCAGGAAGGCTTGAATGCCGCCAATGTCCACGCGCAAACCACCTTTGATGCGGTCGGTCACGCGGCCAATGACGTTGGTTCCGTCCTTGCTGGCGCGTTCGATCTGATCCCAAGTTTGCAGACGCAGAGCGTCAGCGCGGGACAGTTCGACATAGCCTTCATTATTTTCGAGCTGTTTGACGAACACATCAATTTCGTCGCCCGGCTGAATGGCGATTTTGTCGCCGTCCTTGAATTCGTTGATTGGAACGATGCCTTCGGACTTGTAACCGACATCAATGACGACCACTTGTTCAGTGATCTTGACGACACGCCCTTTGACGACTTCGTTTTCATTGATTTCGGAACTGTGTGCTTGCTCGTGCGCGGCAAGAATCTTGCCGAAATCCATTTCGTCGCCTTCTGCGCCCTCGGCGGAAACATCGGCGTTGGACTCGGCAGTCTCGGCAGTTTCAGGGGCTGCCGG
>CAZRXE010000790.1:0-21198 GCA_964603695.1 uncultured Heliomicrobium sp. | reverse complement strand
GCGCGAAGGGACGGAAAATCGGGCGCGTGGTGTTTGACGGATCGCCCGCGTCTTTCCAGGTGGACGCCACGCTGGTCTGGAAGAAGTTTGCGCCGCCTGCGTCAATCTGTTCCCAGGAATAAGTCAGTGCTGCGGCGTCGTTTACATCCGAGTCGCTGCCCGTGGCCGTCAATGTGAATGGAGTATTGCGCGGGATGGTGCGGTCAGGGCCGCCGCTGACGGTTGGCGGTGTGTTTCCGCTCAGAGCCGTTGTTCCGCAAGTGCCGCCACGACCGGCGATGTAATTGACCGCCTGAGTCAGGCTGCCGTCATGGAAATAAACAACTCTTCCGTTGCCTGAGGTGCTGTTGATAAAAAGGCAGGCATGCGGATAAGCCATAATCGAAAGCCCGCCGCCTGATTCGTAGGCTGTGGCCGGCGAGCGATTCGTCGCGCAGCCGTCACCATCGTTGAAGGTGTGGGAGACGCCGAATTGATGCGCTGTTTCGTGCATCAGCCGTCCGGCACCGTAGGCGCTGCCCAACGGCAGGGTCACGCCGGACACGCCGCCGCCTTTGTTGACGCTGCCGGCGCTGTCGCAAACCACGCTGCTATACGCCAAGCCGCCGGTGTCGCCGACCAGCAAAACATGGCCGAGGTCGTAATTGGCAGCGCCGACCACCGAAGCCAGGGTCGCGCGCACCTCAGTCAGCGAGGTGTCGGTGCTGGTCGGATTGGTGAATGGATCGGTTGCGGCGTTGGTGTAAATGATGCTGGTGTTGTTGACCAGCGTGAAGCGGATGGCCAATTCGCGCTCGTATTCGGCGTTCATCTGGTTGACCCAAACGTTGAGCGAGGCCACCGTGCTGGCCACCGTGCCGCCGCCGTAAGCTGGGTTGGTGGTGTATTCGCCGGGTGTGGCAATGGCCAGGCGATAGACGCGCAGCGTTCCGCCATTTTTGATGTTGATGCCCGGTTGAGAAGCTTTGGAGCGCGCGCCGGGCGTGTCGTCGGTCACGCCGCATTCGAAACGGTCGTCCTGTTGGGCGTAATAGCTGACGTAATTGGTCGTCGTCGTGTGATCCACCGGGTGAATAAAGACGCTGTAGTCATTGCCCAGAATCACGCCGTGCAACCCGCGCGAAGTCCAACTGAAGCGCGCCGTGGCCGAAGGGTCTTCGACGCCCTGCGCCGTGTAGCTTTTGATGTCCGGGTATTTCGCCGCCAGTTCCGGGGCGATGATCGGCGAATCGAGCAGGCGGTAACGTCTGGCCTGCCCGTCCGGCATTGGCAATGTCAATTGCACCGAACTTTGCGCCGCGCGCAGGCCGGAAGCTTCCAAAGGCGCGCCGGAAACCATTCGCGCCACATCCGTCATCGGCAATTGAAAATTGTATTGTGCTGGTGCCGTTTGCGCAGCCGGGGCGGCAGGCGTCGTGACTGAAGGCGCGGTGTTAAACGAAGCCGTCAATCGCTGCCAAATTCGTTTGGGAGAAGAATCCGCAGCCGCGCTGAACACCGCAGCCGCGCTCAAAAACAAGATCAAGGCCAACCACACCAGGCGGCCGCGTCGCAAACTTTGCCGAATCGAGTGAATTCTATTTTTGTTTTTCATAACACCCTTCAATTTCTTCGATAAGCGAACCAGCGTTCGCGGAGATGGAGAGAAACAGGAGTTGTGGGCAAACTGTTCCGATGCGGACGCACAGCTTGCGCCGCACGTCTTCGAATTTTGTGTTTTGTTTTTTGCGGGCGCAGCGAATCAGGCGGAAACGATGTCAGCCGCTGCTTTCCATGTGGATATGGGCGTAGGGAAAATCTATGACGTGTTTTTTTTCTTCGGGCGGATTTTTTCCGTCAATCGGCAGGCGGATTGTCAGCGTTTGGCGACAGTGAAGCGAAATTGTTGCTCGAAAGCGTCGCTGCCCGCGCCATCCATCGGTTTGAGTTTGATGAGGTAGCTCGATTCGGTCAGCAGTGCCGCCGGCAATCGCAAAACGATTTTGTCGAAAGATGCGCGGCGTTGCGGCGAAAGCGATTTCCACTCTCGCAAGGTTCCGGCGGATTCGGCGGAACCGGATTGCAGCGTGGCGGAGTAACGCGCGAAATCCCCGCTCATCAATTCCAATTCCAGCCGCAGCGTTTGTGTTTGTGCGGGCAGGTTCAGCACGACGGCTTCCGCGCCGGCGCGCAGCGCCTGCACCGGCAAAAAGAAAGTGGCGACGACGGCCTGACTGCCACGCGGCGTGGAAGAGGGCGTCGGCGAAGGCAAAAGCAGCGGCGTCGGCGCGGGCGTGGCGTCGTTCCGCTCGATGGCCGTGGTGTCCGAATCATTCGCCGGAGTTTTCCAGGCTTGCCGGACAAACCACAACCCGACCAGCAACAACAGTCCAGCGCCCAAAACCGCCAACCGAAGCGGATTCAGCGGTTTAATTGTCAACCGACGAAAAAATCCGGAGTGTAGTTTGGGAGATTGCGGCGTGGAGGCGAATGGAATTTGCGCGGCTTCAGGCAAGACTGCCGGCGCGTAGCCGAACAATGCCTTTTCGTTCTCGAACATTTCGCGCAACGCGGGCGAACTCCGCAGCCGGGTTTCAAACTCCGCGCGTTCGGCTGCCGTGAGTTCGCCGCACAAATACTGTTCGCTCAATTCGGCGAAGACCGCCCAAATTTCGTCCACGCATTCCGCGTCCGCGAAATAACGCTGTTCCAGACGAGCTTCGTCTTCAACGTTGAGCCTGCCTAACAAATAATCCTTGATGTGTGGGGTAGATGCCGGTGTCATGTTTTCGTTCTTCTCAATTTCAGATCGTCGTTTCAATATGTCGAAGTCGAAAAAATATGACGCATCTTTTTTCCAGAATGCGGCGAGCTTGTCTTATTCCCTGCCCGAACCTTCGTGAGTGAACCTGATAAGAGTGGGTTGGTGCAGTACCGCGGGCGGCACGTCACTGCTGCCGACCGCTTGCTTACGCGCGCGGTACTGCACCTGGAAATGCACCTGAAAAGCGGCGGCATCCGCTCATTCATACCGTAAAGCTTCAATCGGATCGAGCCGCGAAGCTTTGTAAGCCGGGTACATTCCGGCAATCAGCCCGATGGCGACCGATGCGCTGAAGCCTATGCCCACGTAAAGCAATGGCACCGTTGATGGAAAGCTGAAGAGTTTCAACAGGCCGCTGATTAAATACCCGAAGATGATTCCGATGACACCGCCGATGCCGGTGAGCATGCTGGCTTCGAGCAGGAATTGGAAAATGATGTCGCGGCGTTTGGCACCGATGGCGCGGCGGACGCCGATTTCTTTGGTTCGTTCGGTGACCGAAACCAGCATGATGTTCATCACGCCGATGCCTCCCACCAGCAAGGCCACGCTGACAATGGGGATGACGATCATCGCCACCATCGCCAACATCTTGCCGAAACTTTCCTGAATGCCGCTCGGCGTGGTGATGTCGAAACTGTCGGGTTTGTCGTAAGGCACGTTGCGGCGGCGGCGCATCAGTTCGCGCGCGTCGTCCACCAATTTGTCCAGTTCGCCCTGCCGCGCGCCGAGCGCGACGAAATGATCGTCCTGCATCGGATACATCGAGTGCATGACGTTGTACGGCACGAAAATCATGCTGTCGGCATTCGGGCCGCCGCCGCCCAGAATGTTCTTGGATTTTTCCAGCACACCGATGACGCGAAAGACTTTGTTGCCGATCTGAATTTCTTTTTCCAGCGGTTCGTAACCCGACAACAGCCGTTCGGCGATGTCGTAACCGATGATGGCGACTTCGACGCTGTGCTGGTCTTCGGTGTCATTGAAAAATCGCCCGCGCGAAATGGCCACTTCGCGTGTGTTGGCGTAAGCCGCCCAAACGCCGCGCACCTGCGGCGTGCGGACTTCGTTGTTGCGGAATTTGACGGACGGCGGCATTCCCGGCGGACGCAAAATCGGCGAAGCCGCCGCAGCAGTAGGCAACTGGCTCAAAGCGATGGCGTCTTCCAGCAAAATGGGTTTGCGCTGACGCTCTTCCTCCGTGAAATCCGAATGGCGCGGGCCGCCGCCCAACCGACTGACGAACGCGACGTTCGTCCCGAACTGTTCAATCTGTTCCTTGAACCCGGCTTCCAGACCGCTGGCCAGCGAAGCGACGCCGATGACTGTTGCCGTTCCGATAACGACACCTAGCAAGGTCAGAAACGAACGAAACTTATTGGCCCACAGCGTGACCGTGGCTTGCGATAAAAGTTCTTTGGCTTGTTGCTTCATAATTTTTACTCTGCTCTGAGTGCGACAATCGGGTCAAGCTTCGCCGCCTTCCACGCCGGATAAATTCCGAAAACGATGCCGACGCCGCTGGAAACGCCAATCGCCAGGAAGGCCGCCCAGATGGGCAGTTCAGCCGGGATGGGCGAATATTTGACCAGCAGCCAGGAAATCAAATAGGCCAGCGCCAGACCGATCAATCCGCCGACCATCGAAAGCGTGGTTGATTCGACCAGGAATTGCGCCAGGATGTCTTTGCGGCGCGCGCCCAGACTTTTGCGGATGCCGATTTCGCGGGTTCGTTCGGTGACGGTGACGAGCATGATGTTCATGATGACGATGCCGCCGACCACCAGCGAAATCGAAGTCACGCCGAGCGCCACCGCCGCGATAATGCCGAACAGCGCCTGCACGAAGTTATTGATGGCGTCCGCCGTGACGAAGCCGAAGGTGTCTTTGTCGTTGTAATTCAGTTTGTGGCGGGCGCGCATCAGCATGCGCACTTGATCCTGCAAGTCTTGCAGGTTCGCGCTGTCGTAGCCTTTGACGGAAACGGTCAGGCTGGAACGCGCGCCGAACATTTTTTGATGCGCGGAAAGCGGGATGATGACGAAATCGTCCTGCGACTGACCGAATGAAGTTCCGCGCTCTTTAGCCACGCCGATGATTTCAAACGGCAGGCCGTTGATCTTGAATTCCTGGCCGACGACTTCGCGTCTGTTGAAGAGTTTGTCCGCGACTTCGACGCCGATCAAAGCCACGTTGCGGCGGCGCTCGTTGTCCGTATCGTTGACGTAACGGCCCAAATCCGGTTGCGTGGCGTCAATGTAGACCATATTTGGCGTGTTGCCCTTGATGGTGATGTTGGTCATCTTTTCGGTCATGGAGCGGACTTCGCCATTGGAAAAACTCTGCGCGCCGATGTATTGCGCCAGCGTCATGCGTTCGCGCAGGTATTCGGCGTCGGACAAGGTGATGTCCTTGTTGCGGCGATTGGCGCTGATGAAGTCTTCAAAGCTGGTGATGATGCCGTATTTGTCCAGCAGCACTGTGTTCGCGCCCAGGTCAGCCGTCACGGTACGGTCAACGTAACGGAAAAAGCCTTCGATCACGGCGGCGACGGCCACCACGGTCATGACGCCGAAAATGACGCCCAGCAAGGTCAGAAACGACCGCAGTTTGTGCGCGCGCAAACTGGCGAGCGCGATAAAAACGGATTCCAGAAATCGCATAACTCGGAAAATCTCTCTGTGTTTGTTTGTGCGGGATTGGGTGTTGAAGCTCGTTTTTTCCAGTCTCAGCACCGAACCGAACAGCCTAAACGTATCCCACGGCAGGCAGGTTGCAGGGAATTGCCGGCCACTGTCAACGCCGCGCCTTTTTGTCCGGTACCTGATCCGCAAGAAGCCGAAAAAAATTCCGTTCGAGCTTGGGCAAGTCGTTTTCTTGACAGCCTGCATTGACGGACATAGGCTACGCCGGTCGTTGATCGGATGTTTACTTTAGCCCTGGCCATAAACTAACAAGCGCATCCCCGGCATATTGACGATTGAGAGAAGGAGCCCTCGGCAGATGACTTTTAAGGATTGGTTGACGCAACTCCTGGCGGATCAACATGGACGAATTTGGTGGCGCAAGCTGGAATTCGACGTGGAGGCTGGAAATCTGGAATCGGCACGAAGCGAGGAATTTCAACAGGAAGTCGAAGCGCGACTGCCTTCCGAATTAGCGCCGCTGGCGCTCGCGCAGCGCGTGCTGGCTGACCCTCAAACCAATTTCGATCTGCGCGGGCGGCGCGTTCCGCAAGAAAAATGTACCTACAGCCGTGTGATTGATGCCGACACCTTCGCCGCCTACCATGTGGCCTGGGAAGTGACGGGCGAACCCTTGAATGAACAAACCGGCGCGCACCTGTGGGAAGGATTGGGCAAACATATCACCAGCGACCATTACGATTTGACGCGCGAGTTTCGGACTCTGCGCGGATTTTTCTGGTGTACGACCGTCGAGGAATTGAAGAAATTGATGGTCGGCACGAATGCGGCGGATCGCGTGCGCGATGCCTTGGGTTTGCTGGGCGTCAATGCCGGCACTCGATTGTTGCGCGTTGATGTGCCGACGCCGGATGAGCATCCGGTTCTTGCGCCCACCGCTTTGGATCAGGCGGTCAATACGGCTTTCATGCCGTGCGCGGACGCAGACGGCAGAGGCTGGACGCTCCATCTGCGAACGCTGGAACGCGGCGTTTCGGAAGTCATCGTCAAAAAGATCAAACTGACGCGCGATTTTCTGGTCGCCAGAATTGGCGAAGTGACCACGCCCTGCCCTTCCCTGAACCTGGATCGAATTGAAAAAATGGTCGAGGAAATGCTCGCCCGATTGCGAACAAAACCTTGAAGCGCGGGAGGCCAACACACCTATGTCCACTCCTGAATTCAGCAATATCCCGGATGCCACGGCGGCGGATCATCAAAATCCCCTGCCCTGGCTCGAACGATTGTCGTCCACGGCTTTGTTGGACTGGCTGCGCAACGCCGTTTGGACGGGAGATGCGCGCCCCGTGCTGACGCCGAGTTCCGCCGCCACAGCCACGCATCTGGCCAATCTGTTCAAGGGCGCTTCGACGACATTGAGCATCCGGCTGCGTTCCGTGTTGCCGACGCTGGTGCGCGAATGGGGACATCGAGACCCTTCCGAAGCGTTGGACGCTCTGCTGGTGCTGGCGGGAATCCTGCGTTGCGCGGCAGCGGAAAAGGACATTGGCCGGCTGACCATCGAACGCCTGAACGGCGTCCGGCAGGAAGTCCCGCTCCGCCAGCGTTGTTTAAGCGTGCTGGCGGGCATCGGCGGCGAACCGCAAACCATAGAGATTTTCAAAAACTACCTGTTCAAGATTGACTACACGGCCTTGTGTTACCGCGCGCTGTTCAGTCTGGATCGCCAATACGCCGCGCGACAGTTTCATGCCATCGTGGATGTTTATGGAGAAAGCGGTAGAAGCGACAATTTGAATTTGATGCTGCGCGCCTTGCTCTATCGGCAATTGACGCCGGAAGAACACCCCGGCGCGCTGGGCCAGGTGCTGGAACAAACGCCGCTTTCCCAGTTGGATAAAGTGCTGCGCATACTGCAAACCGTGGGCATTATTCTGCTGAGATACGAGGAAGAGTTAATGGTGGAATATCTGTACAGTGACCCGGTGGCGGGGTGGACGATGGGCACGACGGCGACGACGCTGGACACCGCGAATTGGGAACGCGAACGCAGTGAACGAATCATTCGAGAAAGCGAGAGGCTGTTTCTATCCTCCGCCGATTTACGGGAAAACTGGCAACGTTCGCTGACCGCAGGATCAACCGACGCCGGGCGTCCGCTGTAACTCCCCAAACTGTCGCAACCCATGGTTGCGCGAACCGTTGGATTGAAAGCGAGGGCGACATGAGCGAGGAAGTCAGACAAAAGCTACTGGAGCGACAGGAAGTGCTGGCGCATCTGCAACAGCGTTTCGCCGAAGCGCGCATCGAATTGGTTTCGCAATTGACCGACGTCAAAACCTATTTCGCCGTGGACGCGGTGGAAATTTCAGATTACGTGCTGCGGCGCTACAACGAAGGAAAATTCAGCTTCAGCCTGGACAATGATTCTGGCGAAACCCAATTGCGACACAGTCTGTCGCTGGCGCATCTGTTCAATTCTCCCAGCCCGCGTTTGTATTTGCTGCCGCAATACGCCATCGAAGTCTGGGGTTTCGTTCGCTGGCAGCAGGGCAAGTTTCCCACACCCAGTGAATTTTGCCGGCAGGCGCTGGAACGCTTGCAGGAACTGGATGCGGAGTACAAACAATCGCTTGCCGCCATTGTGGACAAGGACGGCGTGCTGTCGCTGGACAAGGTGCGAGACCTGGTTGGTCTGGTGAAATCGGAGGAGTTCGGGCCATTGTGCGTGGCCGTCGGCGAATTCGTGCAGTCGAAAAAATACGGCGAAACGCTGCAACGGCTGCTGGAAACGGGCAAAGTCTCGCATCGCCTGGAATTGATTCTGGATCAATACGGCATTCCGCTAACCGATCTGCGCCTGCCCACGCCTCGTGAAGTTGAAGCCGTTTTCAAACAATTTCCGCCCAAAGTCCGCGAAAACAATCCCGAACAAAAACAAGCCGACGCCCGCGCCATTCTGACGCTGCGCAACCTGAACCACCTGTTGAAAGAGAAAGAAGAGAAGGCCCGCCTCGTCCTCATCACGCGGGATCAGGCCATACTGGACGCGATGAACGATCTGGCCGGGCAGGTCTGGTTCGGTTGGCCGGACGCGCCCGAACATTGTCACGGCATCGAAACGATTTTCGTTTACCTGCTCTTGCGGGGATTGCCGGCGGTGGTGGAAGCAGGCGTGAACGCCGACGGCAGTTTTTCGCGACAAGCAGTGCAGGCGATGTCAGCCTGGCTGGATGAGGCCGCCGACCGTTTGGAAAACCGCCAACAAGCGATTCTGGCCGTGCTGGAACGTCTGACCGAAAACCAGGCGCAAACCGAACGCGTCGGGAAAACAGGACGCCTGAGCCAAAGACTGCTGGCCAGCCGCCACACCTCGCCCGAAGCCTTCGCCGATCTGGCGCAGGCCGGCGAATACGTGCTGGCCGAAACTTCGCGACTGTGGGACGAACACGGCAAACTGCAATTGTCGCAGGCGCTGCCGCAAACTCCCTGGGTGCGCGAAGAGTTTCTGGCCACGGCGGAAAGCGAACAGGAATGGCTGCGCCAAACCGGTCTGGCCGAATTCGGCGCTTCGCGGCGCGATTACGATTTGCTGCGAAGGCTGTGGGAATTTCTTTCGACCGACAGTTACCGCCGATTGGCCGACCGCGAAGCCGCCAGTGTCTGGGAAGAGATGAATAATCAATGGTTCGGCCTGATTCTGCACGGCGTACTGAGCGATGAAAACATCGCCCTGGTCATACGGGAAGTCGGCCAAAAACTCGCGCCGCAAACCTTCGCGCGACAAATCACCAAAAGTTGGAACGCCGTGTTGATGTCGCCGGTCCGTTTCAGCGAGGCACACTTCCGCAAACTGATTGACGGTTTGCAAACCTGGGATTCGCAACAGGCGCGGCGGCTGCACGCCATTTCACGCGAATTCAACCGCGTGCTGGCCGAAGGAATGATCGAACGCAAAGCCGAAAACTTCCTCTTTCTGGCCTACGTTTTCGGCTTGCTCAATTTGTGGTCGGTGGCGCTGGAAGTCGCGGAGGAAAGCCGCAAGCTGCTGAGTCATCCCGGACAATCGCATTTCTCGCTCGAAATCCGGTACTTCATCGCCCTGGCGCGACGGCGTCTGGCCGAAGCCGATCCCGATCTGGCGCAGGCGATGCAAGGTTATTTACTGGCCTTTCGCGAAATCGTCCCGGTGGTCAACGCGCGCCCTTCCGAAGCTCGTTATTTGAAAGAGAAAGGGAGCATAGTGCTGCTCTACCACGAAGCCAAACACAGACTGGGCGGCGTGCGTCCGGCGGAAATCGAAGAGGAAGAGCAAGCGCAACTCGGCGACGTGGCGCACGCCAAGGAATTACTGCAACGCGCACTGCAACTGGCCTCCGACGACCGGCGGCTGCGTTTGAAAGCGCTCAACCGCCTGGCTTATGCCGAAGTCTGGAGCGACGCCCCCGCGCTGGAAACCGCCGAAGCATATTTGCGGCGCGTGGTTGAGGAATTCAAAGCCGCCGCCCGCAACGACGCGCCGGACACGCCGCTCGGCGGCTGGCCCAACATCCGCGACACCTGGGTCATGGTTCGCGCCATGCGCGCCCGCGCGGAAGGAAACACCGAAGCCCTGGACGCCTGCATTCGGACACTGAAAGCGATTTCTCCGCAACACACCGTGAACGTCATCGAACGCGAAGTCGCCGAAGAATTGAAAGCGCAGGGCCGCCCGTTGCTGCGCGAACTGCAAGAAGCCGACCTTGCCTACATCAGCGAATTATCCGAAGCCGAACGCCAGGTGCTGGCCAATCACATCGCACTGCTGGAACGCTGGCGGCAGGAAGCGGCAAGCAGTTTGTCCCACCAAGGCTAGTCGCGTTTTTTCCACAACCAAATGCCGCCGCTCATGCCCAGCGCGTTGGAAACGATTTCAATGTCCTGGCCGAGATCAATCGTCACGTTGGCGGCATTGCCTCCGCCCAGGTAAAGCTTGTCGAAATTGGTCAGCGTGCGCATGTGTTCGATGGCCTTTTCCAGCCGCTGATTCCAGCGTTTCTTGCCGGCTTTTTTCAGCGCGCGGTTGCCGAGTTGCTCTTCGTAAGTCTGTCCTTTGCGAAAAGGAATATGGGCCAGTTCGATGTGCGGCGCGATACGCCCGTCTTCAAAAAAAGCCGAGCCGAGACCGGTTCCCAGCGTCAGCACCAATTCGACGCCCTGACCTTTGATCGCGCCCAACCCTTGCATATCGGCATCGTTGATGACGGCGGTGGGTTTGCCCACGGCTTCGGCGACCGCGCTTTGCAAATCGAAATGACACCATTCGTCCGAACCCAGATTTTTGCAGGACAGCGTAACGCCTTTGCGCACGACGCCTGGAAAACCCACCGACACGCGGTCGAATTCGGGAAGCTGGGCAATCATTTCTTTCAGCTTTTCAATCAGCACGGCGGGCGGACAAGGCTTCGGCGTATCCACGCGAATACGGTCGGTGACGATTTCGCCCTGTTCATCCAGCAGAGAAGCTTTCAAACCTGTTCCGCCGATGTCGAAGGCGAGCGTTCTTTGGCCGGGCGCGCCGTTTCCGGCCACGATCTTGCCGACCGACGGTTCTGTTTTACCGGCTTTCGACTTGCGACTTTTTTTCCTGGGGCGTGTGGTTGACGATTTTCCATTGGTTGACATGATTTTGTTTCAAACCTCCTGTGAAGTCAGCAATCTTTGCGTGCTGTAAAGTTTGTTTTGTTTGCGCAGGGTTTGTTGTGCTTAAATCGCGAGCGCCGCGGATATTACTGAAATCCCGAATTCTTGAGAAGGAGAAGTCCTGATGCGACGATCAATTCTGTTCTTATTGTTTTGGCTGCTGCCGGCAATCGCCGCCGCGCCCCTGTCCAAAACCGCAGCCACGAAGTTTCTGGACCCGATGCAAATGGGGCCGCTGCCCGTGGGCGTGACGACGACGGTTTTCATTGACCACAGCCGTACCGACAACGCCACCAAAGAAGCCCGCACGCTGGTGACAGAAATCTGGTATCCGGCGACGGACGACGCACGCAATCTGCCGAAAAACAAATTCACGGACTTTTTTCCCGGCGGGCTGTCGCCGCAATTCGAGGCGATGGTCAAGCTGGCTTACAAAAAGACCGCCGCCGAAATCAACGAACTTTATTGGAACTCCGCCGTGCGCGACGCTCGCGTCCGCGAAGGCAAATTTCCATTGATCGTCTTTTCGCACGGCAACGGCGGAACGCGAACGCAAAATACTTTCTGGTGCGATTACCTGGCCAGTCACGGCTACATGGTTGTTTCCGCCGATCACACCGCCAACGCCCGCGTCACCATCATCAAAGGCAAACCGATCCTTTATCAAAACGATCAACGCGAAAACTCCGCGCTGGATCGCCCGAAGGACATGAGCTTTTTGCTGGATCAAATGACGCTTTGGAACGGCGGCGCAGACAGCCGATTCGGCGGCAAACTGGATTTGACCAAACCCGTCGCCGCCGGAATGTCTTTCGGTTCGATGACGGCGATTCGCGTGGCCGATCAAGACCAGCGTTTCAAGGCCGTCATTGCCATGTCCGGCGCTTATGAAGAGCACACCAACCTGACCGTGCCCTCGCTTTATATGCTCGGCACGGAAGACCGCACCATCGGCCCCAAAGGCAACGAACGCATCCGCAACGTGTACGCCAAACACCAACGCGATGGCTTTTTGCTGGAAATTAAAAACGGCGGCCATTACTCGTTCACGGATATTTTCAAAATTGACAAGAACTACGGCGACGGCGTCGGCCAGGGCAAACGCGGCACAACGGGCGAAGCGTTCAACTTCACCTCGATGGACACCACCTACCAGATCATCAATTCGTACAGCATCGCGTTTCTGGGCGCGTATGTGCGCGGCGAAAAAGAATACCTGCCGTTTCTGCAAAAGAATCACTGGCCGAACGAATTGCTTTGGGAAACCAAAGGCGTCGAACAAGCGCAGGCCAACGGTCGCTGAGTAAATTTTGGGGAGGATGTAATGCGAAGAAAACTGTTATTAGTGGTCTTGATTTTTTGCGTGCTGGGCCAGCCGGCGCGCGTGCAGGAAAAACAACAACCCCAGTCCACCAAACCCGCAGCTGATGTTCAATCTCCAAAACCGGATCGCGCTCCAGCCACTTCCAATCCCGGCAAAGGCGGGTTGACCGCTGATCAGTTCGGCCAATTGAGCGAAAAGCTTTCCGAACCGAACGGCTATTTCGATTCGGACAATCTGATTTCAAACGAGACTTCCTACCTTCATGTGATGGGCAAGCTGCGACAGATGAAACTTGCGGGCGGCGCATTCATCGGTGTCGGGCCGGATCAGAGCTTTTCCTACATTGCGCAGATTCGCCCGAACATAGTCTTTATGGTGGACATCCGCCGCGATAATTTGCTGCAACACACGATGTTCAAATCGCTCTTCACGCTGGCGCAAAACCGCCTGGAATACCTCTGCCTGCTGTTCGGCAAACCGGTTCCGGCCGATGTCAAAGCCTGGAATTCGCGCAGCATTCAGGACATCGTTGCTTATCTGGACAAGACGACGAAAGACCAAAAACTTTTCGACGCCACCAAAGCCCGCGTTCAAGCCAAAGTGAAAAGCTTCGGCCTCAAACTGGACGCGACGGAACTGGACACGATCAACCGCATCCACGCGGCGTTTTTCGCCGAAGGCCCGGATTTGAAATTCACCAGCAAAGGCCGCCCTTCGCGGTATTACTACCCGAACTATCGCGACCTGTTGCTGGAAAAAGACCTGACCGGCAAACAAACGAATTACCTGGTCAACGAAGATGACTTCCAGTTTTTGAAATCTTTGGAAGAGCGCAATCTGGTCATCCCAGTAGTCGGCAATCTGGGCGGCGGCCACGCACTGAAAAGCATCGCGGCCTATCTGAACGAACGCGGCGAAAAGGTTTCGGCCTTTTACACCTCGAACGTCGAGTTTTATCTGATGCGCGGTTACGGTGCGGAAGACTTCGACAAATCCGCCGCAAACGTCAAATCGCTGCCGCGCAACGAACGCAGCGTCATCATCCGCAGCTACTTCAACGGAACCTGGGGTTACGCGCATCCGCAAACGGTCAGCGGCTTTTACAGCACGCAACTGCTGCAAACGATGGACAGCTTCGTCAAGGAATACTCGGCGGGCGGCTATCAGTCCTATACCGATCTGGTCGGCAAACATTCGCTCGATCTGCGCTAACGAATTCGTTAAAAACCAAAGGAAAAGATCAGGAGCCAAGAGAATCTATCCTCAGTCTTCACCCAATCCCCATAAATCGCTTCCACTGAGTGCGCAACATCATTTCGCCTTTCTCTCTGTTGGCGCTGTTCCGGCAGTTTCAAGCCAAGCCGGATACCAACGAAAGACATTGCCTGTCAGGCTCGCCACAAACGGCTCGCCGTTTTTTGCCACTGTCAGCAGATGGCCGGGGCATTCCACCGCGCCGAGAATTTTGCCGGTGGCGAGTTCGATCTTCATCAACTGTCCCGCCAGTGCGTCGTAGGCGACGTTCTCGACGTTGTTGCGATGCGTGATGATCCACAGCTCATCGTTCGGCGTGATGAACATCCCTTGCGTTGAACCGAGATGCGTCCACTGCTTCAGAAACTTTCCGTCCGCCGTGAAGATTTGAATGCGGTTGTTTTCGCGGTCGCTCACATACACGCGATCTCGCGAATCCACGGCGATGGTGTGCGGGATATGAAACTCGCCCGGCGCGCTGCCCAGCTTGCCCCAGGCGCGCAGGTACTTGCCGTTTTTGTCGAATTGTACAACGCGCGAATTGCCATACCCATCCGCCACATAAAAATCGCCATTGCTCGCAAACGCAATATCGGTGGGGCGATTGAAGGTTTTCTCATCCGTTCCGATTTGCCCTTTGACACCCCAGGTTTGCAACAGCCTGCCTTCGCGCGTGAATTTGTAGACCTGATGATGTTCGTTATCCACCGCCCAGATGTTGTCTTCGCGGTCGGCGCGCAAGCCGTGCGGATTGGCAAAGAACCCGCGCCCCCACGAACGCAAATAATTTCCTTTGCCATCGAAGACGACTATCGGATCAATCTTCTTGTTGCGCTGAAAGACATACACCTCGCCACGCGAATCGGTTGTCACCGCCGAGACGCGCCCGAATTTCCAACCATCCGGCATTGTGTCCGGCTCTTCGCCAAAGCGAATGGCAACGCGGTATTTGAGCAAGCTGCCAGGATGCGGCGGCCAGCCCGCAGGCACGTAGCCTTGCTCTGGCGCTTTGGATTTTTGTTGGAATACCCAGCCTGTTGTTAGAAGGAAGGTTACGAAGAAAGTAAGGAACAGCTTCATAAGAATCAGCCTCCGGCACATTCAGTTCGCGGCTAACACTGACAATTGTTTTAGCGTCTGGTTTCGTTTGGAAAATTGACAGCGGCCTCGCTCGCGGGCATTTCCATCCGGTGCATTACTACGTTGGTTCCGCGCCGCTGTTTCCGCCGCTTATTAGTATGGCGTGCTGGCAGAGGTGACGGGACTTGCACAGCAAACGACTCAAAAATGTAAGGCATCCCTTCCGAGAAAAGTGGTGCATTGGCATTGTAGACATGAAAGTGAAGATGAGGCCCGGTGGCATTGCCGGAATTCCCCACCAATGCCAACACCTGCCCCTGATGCACGTGATCGCCTACCCTTACGCGCAGGCTTTGCGGTTGCAAATGCGCGTAAAACGCAAAGCGGCTCTGGCCCATATCAAGCATGATGAAATTGCCCGCAGCACTATCGAGCGAGAAAGACGCGGCGTCGGAATAAAACAGGCCCAGATCAATATCGAATTCAGGCTTGGCGCGACCGCGCGCCTGTGAACCGCCGAGCACGACGGCTTTCATTCCATTGATTGTGCCAAGCCGTTCGACGAGCGACGAGACCAGTTCGCGTTGTTGCGGCGAGAGTTGTTGCATCTTTCGTCCGTCCCTGGGACGTGTTTTGGCAAAGGGGGAGCTTACGTGCTAGCGCCCCAAGAGATAAATCAAGCCGTCAGCAAGTTGCGCGCGCCAGTGCTCAGCGTTGTGCAGCGCGTTTGGGACTTCCACATACTGCACTTCATAGCCTTTGGCCTTTAGCACATCGCGCAAATGCCGACTGGTTTCGATCATCGAAAAGCCGGACGCGTTCCTTTGTTTTTCACCGCCGCCTACTTCGAGGTAAAAGCGGAGCGACTGCTTGGCGGCCTGTTGGTATTGCTCGGTAAGCCATTCGGCAGGCGTGGAAGAACCTTCATTGCCGCGCCAGAACGCGCCGCTCTGTACCAGTACATTGCCGAAAAACTGTGGGGATTTGAAAGCAACGTACGCCGCTGCCAATCCGCCCGCGCTGTAGCCGCACAAGATCGTGTGACGAGCGTCGGTCGTCACACGAAATCTTTGTCGCACCCAGGGCATTAAATCCCGCGCGACGAAATCCGCGAATTTCTGATGATTGGCCAAATCGCCAAGCCGGTCAGTGGAGTTATCAATCATCACCTGAACGGTCGGCGCGATCTTTCCCGCCGCCAGCAGATTATTGAGAATCGTCGGCGCGGGAATGTCCTTCAAATAATCCTCGCCATCGAAAGTAACGAGGAGCGAATAGGCGGAAGCATTTTTCGGCTGATAACCTGGCGGCGTATAAACCCAGATTTTTCGCTCGTATTGATATTGCTTGTCTGGAACCGTGAACGCCTCGACCTTGCCCTTCGGCACGCCGGGTTTCTCTTGTGTCCAATCCGTCGCTGCGGATGTTTGGGACGCAACGGCTTTGGTCACTGGCTGGGCGCAAGCCATCTGACACCACATCAGCCCGCATCCGAAAATCATGGAAAAAGAAGTCATCAATTTCATATCACGAGTGCCTCATGTAATGTTGGGACGCTTTTTCTTCAGGCGCTCAATCGCAGAAAAACGAGAGATGCCCCATTTTTCGCTCTCAGCTTTCATTCAATCCCCATAAATCGCCAACCGTAAAGCCGCTCGGAAACGGGTCTTCCGCATCCACCACATAATTCGCAAAGCCGCTGATCCAGGCGCGCCCGCTGATTGTCGGAATCACCGCGCGGTAAGGGCCGACCTGTGTTTCCGCAATCAAGCGTCCGGTGAATAGCGTGCCGAGGATGCTTTCGTGAACGAAGTCTCGCCGCAATCCCAGCTTGCCTTTGGCGTGCAAGACGGCCATTCGCGCGCACGTGCCTGTCCCGCACGGCGAGCGATCCAGCACGCCCGTCCACGAAGACGGTTTGTCCCACTCCGGCGTGCCGGTCGAAACGATCACGGCATTTTTCGCGTCAGCTTGCGGATGCGTCGGCGGTGCAGTCAATTCGGAAATCGTCACGCCCGCGATGCCGGGGTTTTCGGGATGAACGACGGGCAATTGTTCGCGCGTCGCCAATTTAATCATTTCGCCGATGCGCACGATGTCGCGCCCTTCGTCCGGCGTCAGGCGCAAACCGACCTGTGCGGCGTCGGCGATGACGTAAAACATCCCGCCGTAAGCCACATCCACCGTAACCGTGCCGAGGCCGGGCACTTCGACCGGCGTGTCCAGATGCACGGCGAAGGCGGGCTGATTTTCAAAGGTGACGCTCGTGACTTTGCCGTTCGAGACTTCCGCCGTAATGCCGATCAATCCGGCGGGAGTTTCGAGCGTGAGTTTGGTGATGGGTTCGGTGACGGCGACCATGCCGGTTTCGATCAGCACGGTGGCTACGCAAATCGTGTTGGAGCCGGACATCGGCGGATATTCGACCTGCTCCATAATCACGAAGCCGGCGTCGGCGCGCGGATCGGTCGGCGGCAGAATCAGGTTGCAACACAACGCTGGATAACCGCGCGGTTCGCGCAGCATCAGTTTGCGCAAGTCGTCGGCCTGGGTTTCGAGATAGGTTTTCTTCTCGAACATGGTCTTGCCGGGAACATCGAGTACGCCGCCGATGATGACGCGGCCCGGTTCACCGCAGGCGTGTGCGTCCACGGCGGAAATCATTTTTGACAGTCGCATGAATTGTTTTCTCCGTAAGGAAACTTAGTACACGCCCAAACATGGCAGTTCTCTTTCAATATCCCAACCATTTTTGCAGCCGACTCTTTATCACATCATCCAAACTCTTCGGCAAACTCTTCGGCAAACTCTTCGGCAAACTCTTCGGCAAACTCTTCGGCAAACTCTTCGGCAAACTCTTCGGCAAACTCTTCCGGCCAGCGGTCGCGCGTTGAATCCTGGCATCCAGTAAAAAGCCGACGACCGGGCCTTTGACGTAATAGCTAAGCAAGTTGTTCGTATCCCGCCCGACGCCCGACGTGCCCGAAGTCCACGTTGACCCAATTGGTCGTGACCGAACGGCCGTTACACAACAGCCTGTACGCCACAACCCCATGCGCCGCGCCGTTGGCGGCAATGCGCCAGCGATTTTTGGCGGCCTGGACGGTTTGTCAGCGATTGCCCGTCCGCCGTCCGCCGCGAGGTTTTGCACACGACCGGCGTAATCTTCGACGCGGTAAAAACCAGGCGACCAGACAAGCAGCATTAGTTCGATGGCAGCGCGTTTGCCGGCGGGAACTGTGAGTTCGATCTCGGCGATGTGCTTATCAGGCGCGGGAAAACGGACGGTATACACAAGCAGTTCGAGTGCGCGAGCAGATGATGACATTGCGCCCAAGTACAAGAGTGAGGTGACAATCGCCAAGGCAATGGGCAATTGTGTAATCAGGTGGGGTGATCGTTTCATAATGCGAAAACCTCTAAGATGGTTTTGACGAGCTATGCACGATGCTGGATGAATATAACATCGCTGACCACATCATATCGTCGGCCTTCCCAATCAAATGAAGTTTGACGCCCGACGCGGCCTTCTTGAATGTTGACGAGAAATTTATGAATGTCTCGTGTAAGCAGGTCTTTGGCGCGCTTTAATTTCCAGGAGGCGAAATAGTTTTGCGTATTTACGAGAACCAGAAATAAATTGTAATGACGGCAGAGAGCTACATGTGGCTGACGCGGGAGACAATGGCTTGTCTCCCGCAAAGTGAAAAACTTCAATTCCCGTTTGTCGTCGCCGTTTTATTCCAATCCGGCGGTTCGACGCCCTGCAAATGATGCACGAAGAAATCCTGCAACAGGCGTTGATAATACTGGCCGCCTGCGCCGTGCCCGCCGCCGGGAACCATCAGCAGATCGAATTTTTTATTGGCTTTGATGAGCGCATTCACCACTTGCCACGTTGAAGCCGGATCAACGTTTGTGTCCATCTCCGGCACGACAAGCAGCAGCTTGCCTTGCAGCCGAAGCGCGTTGTCCACATTGGATGAAGCCGAGTAGTGTGGCCCCAGCGGCCAACCCATCCATTGTTCGTTCCACCAGATTTTGTCCATGCGATTGTCGTGGCAGCCGCTGTTGGAGACGGCGGCTTTGTAAAATTCAGGATGGAACAACACGCCGCCCGTGGAGTTTTGCCCGCCCGCCGAAGTGCCATACAAGCCAACGCGCGTGATGTCGTACCACGGATATTTTGCGGCCACGGCTTTGTGCCAGGCGATGCGGTCGGGGAAGCCTGCGTCGCCGAGGTTTTGCCAGGCGACAGCGTGAAAAGCTTTGGAACGATTGTTCGTGCCCATGCCGTCAATTTGCGCCACAATGAAACCGAGTTCGGCCAGCGCCTGTCCCGCGCCACTGAAGGTCTTCGGCACGAACGAACCTTGTGGGCCGGCGTAGATGGCTTCGATCACTGGATATTTTTTCGCCGGATCGAAATTCGTGGGCCGATGGATGATGCCCCAGATTTCGGTCTTGCCGTCGCGGCCCACGGCGACGAAGGGTTCAGGCGCGCGCCAGCCGGCGGCAGCCAGCGCCGTGGTGTCGCCTTTTTCCAGCTCCAAAATCAGCTTGCGGTCTTCGGTGCGGCGCAATTCAGCGACGGGCGCGAGGTTGACGCGCGACCAGGTGTCCACGAAGTATTTTTGATCGGCGGAAAATACCAGCATGTGTTCGCCGTCGGCTTCGGTCAACGCGACGAGGCCAGTGCCGTCGAAGTTGATGCGGTAGTAATGCACGAAGTACGGGTCTTTGCCTGGGTACATTCCGCTGGCTTGAAACCAGATTTGGCGCTTGTCTTCGTCCACTTTCTCGACGGCGCGCACGACCCAGTTGCCTTTGGTAATTTGATTTTTGATCCGGCCCGTCACGCCGTCAAACAGATACAGATGCGCCCAGCCGTCGCGCTCCGACATCCAGATGACTTCCCTGCCGTCGTTGAGGTCGTAGCGCACTTTCTTGCCGCTGTCGCGCGGATTGGCGAGCAGCGGGCGATAGTTGATGAAGCTTTGGCTCTCTTCGGTAATCAACGCGCGCGGTTTGCCAGTCGCGGCGTCCACTTCGACGACGCGATAAAGCTGATGCCCGCGCTGGTTGTATTCAAACGTGAACGCGCGGCTATCCTTGCGCCACTCGGCGCGTGTCAAACTGTAGGGGTTCGGAAAGAGGCTGTTTTCAATGACGAATTGTTTTTTCGTCTCAAGCTCGAAGAGCGTCGGTTGCGCAATGTCGAGCGCATCGCCCGGCTTGGCGTAATCGCGCGTCGAATGTTTGGGCTGCAACTGATCAGCCGGCGAAGATTCGATGTAATGTACCTCGCGTTTGTAACCTGGCCGCACGCGATAGGCTACGATCCGCCGCGAATCAGGCGACCACGCGATGGATTGCAGCGTGTAGTAACCGCCTTCGGACCCGTCCCAACTCAGCGGCGCGGCGCCCGTCCTGCCTTTGGGTCGAATAAAAACGTTGAAGTTTTGAATCAATGCTTCCCACTTGCCGTCGGGCGAAGTGCGGAAATTCTGTTCCGGCTGATTTTGGCCTGCACCCGGAAAACCGCCGCGTCCGCCCTGTCCGCCCTGCCGGCCTTGTTGCGGCAGCAGGTCAACCATTCCGTCGGACACATCGTTGTCATATTCACGCGGACTGTCTTCGTCGTCATCACCGAATGGGCTGGGCGGACGCCGCCCGCCGAAGCCGAATTGTCCTTGCAGTGCCGCGCCCGTTTTCTTGCAGGCGTAATCCGCGAGTTCGCAGCGATACATTGAATTGCCCGCCGCGAAAGTGACGGCTCGTTCGTTGTCCACAAATGTGATGGACTGAAACGGCAATTTCAACGCTTCGTACTTTTCATTCGCGGCTGCCGACAGCGAAGCCGCGAGCTTTTCGTGATCGAAAGCCGGGCGTTTGGCCGCAGTCTCGGCGTCCACCAGCACGAATTCATTGCCGCCTTTGACCGATTTGCGATACCAAAATCGCGAAGTCTGCCCAATCCAGTTGGGGCGTTCGGGCACGTTGACGGCCAGCCCCTGAAAGCGTTCGCGCAAGCGGGCGGCGCGTTCGTAATCGGCCTGTGTGGCCTGCGCAAAAGCGAGCGCGGTCAAGAACAGCAGACAGGCAATAAGCGTGATGGTTTGGAAAAGCGTGCGGTGTTTCATAACAGGCGATCTCCTTAGCGATGCCGGCAGAGCTAAAACTAAACTGTGGGAAACAAGAGCCGGCGGGTTGATTTCGTAATGAAGGAGGCTGACTGCCGGTTGCCTGATGTACGGCCGGCGGCGCAGTAAGGCCGTACATCAAGCATCGCGAATCAAGCATCGCGAATCGGGCACCGGCGCTCGGCAACTACCTACCGTCCGCCGCCGGATGCTGCCCCGGTGTTGGCGGCGCTGTTGATCCAGTCCACGACATCCTTGCGCAGCTTC
>CAZRXE010000789.1:0-9163 GCA_964603695.1 uncultured Heliomicrobium sp. | reverse complement strand
GTGTTGATGCCGCCCTGGGCGCATATTTCCAGAAAAACGACAGCTTTCCCGAAAACGAATCGGCGCTGCGCGCAACGCTCAAAGCCAACGGCATCGAGTTCGACAATATTCGCGATGCCTGGGGCAATGGTTTGTACGCAGGCTTTTTCAAACGCGAGAGCAACCGCGTGCTTGTTCGGTATAGCCAGCTTCAAAACGGTAGTATGACTGCGCAGCAATCTTCTTCTGGCAGCATCAATCACGTCTTTTTTTATAGCCGAGGAGCCGACGGCAAACAAAACACCCACGACGATTTCGTCTTAGTAGAGTTTTTCCGCTCCATTGCCAAAAGCCCTGCCAGCAGTCAAACATCGAATTCCGCCCCCGGCAACACGCTGCCTGCCGACGGTTCCGGCGCAATCAACGGAACCGTTACGGACTATCAAGGGGCTGTTCTTTCCGGCGCGACGCTGATCTTGACCGAGCGAAACTCGCAACGGCAACGAGAAACCAGAAGCAGTAACGACGGTGTTTTTTCGTTTTCCAACTTGCCGTCCGGGCTGTACGACCTTCGTTGCTCAGTCACTGGATTCAAGGTCACAGTCATTCAGGAAATCTCCGTACGCGCCGCAACGCTGACTGAATTACAAGTCGTAGTTGAAGTCGGCGGCATTTCGGAAGCGGTTGCCATCACCGCCGATGTCCCGCGACTGCAAACGGAAAGCGCGTCGGTTTCATCAAAACAAGTTTCGGAATTGCCGAATGCCGGCAAGGCATTGAACCTTGTTGTGTTGAAACCCGGCGCGGTTTCCAACAGCGATCTTTCCACACCGCGCTTGCGTGAACATTTTCAGGAAACGCTGGTTTGGCAACCGCAGCTTGAAACAGACAAACAAGGCCGCGCGCGGTTGCAGTTCAAACTCGCCGACAACATTACCACCTGGAAGCTGTCCGTCATCGGTTCGACGGTGGACGGGCAAATCGGATTTGCTGAAAAGGAATTTCTCGCTTTTCAGCCGTTTTTTGCCGAACACGATCCGCCGCGCGTGCTGACCGAAGGCGATGAAATCGCGCTGCCCGTTGTGTTGCGCAATTACCTGAACAAGCCGCAAATCGTGACGGCGGAAATGAAGCCGGAAACGTGGTTTGCGCTGCTAGGCTCGGCGCGACAACGCCAGACCGTCGCCGCCGGAGACGCCGCCAAAGCCGTCTTCGATTTCCGCGCGCTGCTTTCAGTGAAAGACGGCAAACAGCGCGTCACGGCAATAGGAAGCGATGCGAGCGATGCGATTGAAAAATCGGTCAGCGTTCATCCAGACGGCGAAGAGCAGGCGCAAACCATCAGCGGCGTCTTTGCCAACGATGGGCGCTTTACGCTGAACCTGCCCGCCGATGCGATTAAGAATTCGGTGCGCGCCGAATTGAAGATTTATCCCAACCTGATGACGCACGCGCTGGAAGGCATTGAAGGCATTCTGGAACGTCCGCACGGTTGTGGCGAACAGACGATTTCTTCCACCTATCCGAATGTGATGGCGCTGCGATACCTGCGGCAACAGGACGAATCATCGGCGGCGCTGGCGGCCAAAGCGCGGCGTTACATCAAAGCCGGCTACGATCGCTTACTCGGTTATCGCGCGGCGAGCGGCGGATTCAGCTACTGGGGACGCGGCGATGCTGATTTGGCGCTGACGGCTTACGCGCTGCGCTTTTTGAACGACGCCCGCGAATTCGTTGAGGTGGACAATGACTTAATTGTCAAAGCGCGCGAGTGGCTGATCGCGCAGCAACAGTCGGACGGAAGCTGGCTACCGCGTTATTCGTATGGCGGCGATAAACGGGGCGAAGCGATGACCACAGCCTACGTTGCGCGCGTGTTGGCCATCGAACACGCACGAACGGAAAAGCCGGATCAAAAGCTGACTGCGTCATTGCAACGCGCACTCGGCCTTCTGTCGCAAAAAATCGAAGAGATTGACGAACCTTACCTGATCGCTGTTTACGCGCTGGCGGTGACCGACGCCGTCGAACGCCAAAAAGCCGTCAGCAAACTTCGCCGTCTGGTTCGCGACGAAGCCGGAGCCGCTTACTGGTCGTTGGAGTCCAACACTCCGTTTTATGGTTGGGGATTGGCGGGACGAATTGAAACCACGGCGCTGGCGGTGAAGGCGCTTCAGAAAGATGGGGGGATAGGGAGACAGAGAGATGGGGGGAAGAAGGATGAGTTGGTTGATCGCGGGTTGTTGTTTTTGTTGCGAAATAAAGATCGGTATGGCGTGTGGTTTTCGACGCAGGCGACGATCAATGTGCTGGAAACCTTGATCGGCTTGTACGAAATCGAAGCCGCGAAATCCGGCGTGGGCGGTCAGGCTCAGGTTTTCATCAACGGCAATCCGGCGGGCGTTGTGACCTTGCCGCCGGGCAATCGGTTGAGTAATCCGCTGACGGTTGATCTTTCCGCCGCGCTGCGTTCGGGTGAAAACCGGATTGAAATTCGCCGGGCAGGCCAGGTGACACTGGCTTCGGCGCAACTGGTCGAAACGCATTACGCGCCGTGGAAAAGCTTCGCGGCGGAAGCGCGCGAAGCCACAAAGCCCGAAAAATCCAACGCGTTGCGATTGGTGGTCAGCTACGACAAGCCGCAGGCGACGATTGGCGAAGCCATTACGTGCAACGTTGTCGCCGAACGAATCGGGCAGGGAGGTTACGGAATGATGCTTGCTGAAATCGGTCTGCCGCCGGGTGCGGACGTGGATCGCGCTTCGCTGGAAAAAGCGATGAAGGATTCCGGCTGGGAGTTGAATCAATACGATGTGTTGCCGGATCGAGTGGTGATTTACTTGTGGCCGCGCGCGGGCGGAACTAAGTTTTCTTTCCAATTCAAACTGCGGTACGGCATTCGGGCGCAAAGCGCGCCTTCGGTGCTTTACGACTATTACAACCCCGAAGCGCGAGCCGCAGTTGCGCCGACTCAATTTGCGGTTCGGTGATTGAATCTGGGTACGCATCGCTTCCAGCGTGCGCATCGCGAACGCCCGCACGCTGAAAGTGATGCATACCCAGCCTCAGAAACTTTCCACAGGCTTAACTTTCAGCTTTTGGAGCCTGTGCTATAATCCGCGCCGTCGTTCCAACTCTCTCCTATGGATTTTGCGGTGCTGGGTTCGGATTGGCGGGCGGTTGAAATCAGTAAAAAACCGGCCACAAGAATTGAAAAGATGGGTTGAATGAGAGTTCGATTGGCACAGACTCCGGCGGTTTTCGATGAGGTGCGATCTTCTCCAGGCGATTTTTTAGAAATCATCATTCCCAGGGTTTTCCATCATTCCACACCCGAACGCGGCGCGGAAAATTCGCTTGCGCGCCTCAACTCACATCCACGGTTATCATCTTAAGGGTTAAAACTTCGGGAGCGTTTGTTCACGCGCCCGGCACAGCTATCATTCAACGCAGACACTGGCAACGCACGCATCGGCACGTCTGCCGGTGCGTTTTTCGTTTTGCGAGGTAATTTTGATGAATGGCAGAGTCCTGGTTTTGAACTCGACTTATGAACCGATCAATGTTTGCACCACACGGCGTGCAATCATTTTGATTTTGAAAGGATTGGCGCGCGCAGAGGAGCGTCACGAACGGCTGTATCATTCGGCGCGTTCGTCGTTGCCCATGCCGTCGGTCATACGCTTGATGGATTACAAACACATTCCATTCGAGCGCAAAAGCCTGTCGCGCAAAAACATTCTGTTGCGCGATCATTACACCTGCCAGTATTGCGGCAAGGTGTTCAGTCCGTCGGAACTGACGCTGGATCACGTCATCCCGCGTTCGCGCGGCGGCAGTTCCAATTGGGACAATCTGGTCGCTTGTTGCAAACGCTGCAACAATCACAAAGGCAACAAACTGCCGGAAGAAGTAGGCATGAAACTGCTCAAACGACCGCAGTCGTTTAGTCTGCACGTCAACCGGCAGATTATGCGTTACCTGGGACGCACAGACGAAGCTTGGCGGAAGTACTTGTTTTATTGATTGTTGGCGCGGCGCGCGCGCAGAAATTCCAGCAGCGCCGGCATCACCGAAATGATGATGATGGCAAAAATAACCAGTGTGAAATTGCGTTTGACGATGGGAATTTCGCCAAAGAAATAACCTGCGTAAGTGAATAGCGCGATCCACAAAATGCCGCCGACCACGTTGTAGAGCAAAAACTTTCCGTAACTCATCTTGCCGATGCCGGCGACGAAAGGTGCAAAGGTGCGAATGATCGGCATAAAGCGGGCGATGATGATCGTTTTGCCGCCGTATTTTTCGTAAAACTCGTGCGTGCGTTCCAGGTGTTTGCGATTCAGCCAACGCGAGCTTTCGCTGTTGAAGACTCTCGGCCCGATAACTTTTCCAATCCAATAATTCACCGTGTCGCCGATGATGGCCGCAATGCTCAGCAGCACGACGACCAGGAAAACGTTCAAATCGCCTTTGGACGCAATCGCGCCCACTGCAAACAGCAGCGAATCGCCCGGCAACAGCGGCATCACCACCAATCCCGTCTCGCAAAAAATAATCAGAAACAGAATGCCGTAAGTCCACGATTGATATTGGCTGACCAGTTCAACCAGGTGTTTGTCTATGTGCAGGATCGGGTCAAGAAAGTTCAGGATCAGGTTGAGAAAGTTTTTGAGTAGTTCCATTCGGTTGATGTTGTGTGAAGTGTTTTGAGGCGAGCGACAGGATAAGCCGGATTGCCCAATTGCTCAATAAATCCTGCTCAATGAAGCCTAGAAAAGGATCAGGCAAATTCGCCGGCGGCGCGTGCCAGCGTCAGCACGCTGACCGAACGCGCGCCGCCGGCCAGCAAGACTTCGGCGATAGCGTGCGCGGTGCTGCCAGTGGTCATCACGTCGTCCACCAGCAACACGGATTTGCCTTCGATCAAACGCGGCGCGCGAACGCGAAAGGCTT
Organism: uncultured Heliomicrobium sp.; assembly: GCA_964603695.1. Classification (GTDB taxonomy): domain Bacteria; phylum Acidobacteriota; class Blastocatellia; order RBC074; family RBC074; genus RBC074. The sequence goes on along the minus strand of CAZRXE010000789.1, from coordinate 4,228 downwards.
TTTCCAGCGAACGCGCGCGTTCGCTGGCGGCCATTCCCGCGCGATGTTTTTCAGTGTGCCGCACGCGAACAAGGCTGGCCGCGTCCACGCGCAAACCTGTCAGCGCGGCAAGTTCGCGGGCGATGACTTCGGCTTGATTGAACGTGCGCGCGGCCAGACGGTCGGCGTGCAGCGGAACGGGGAGGATGGATTCCAGCGGCTGTTTTGCGTTGAGGTCGGCAAAGCCAGTCCGCAATTGCGCGCGCAAGCGATGCGGGAGCTGCGGATGAAACTTCATCCACAGCACGCTTTCGCGCAGCGCGCCTTCATAAATACCGCAAGCGCGAGCAACACCAAATGCCAGTTCATCGCATCGCTCGCATCTTCGCTCGCCCGTGAAAACCAACACGGGCAAGGCCGGCAATGGCATTCCGCATTTGACGCAAAAATCATTTTGCGTGCGGACTTGTTCAATTTTCTCTTCGCCTTCCTGCCAGCAATCGTGGCAGGCGACACCGTCGCGCCAGGATTCGATCATCGCCCCACAAACGCGGCAGGTCGCGGGGTAAAGCGTCGCCAGCACGGCGTCGCGCAAGGTCGTGGAGACCTTGCGCAAACTTGGGGAAATTAGATTCACGGTTACTTGAACAAAGCGTCAATGCGCGGGCGCAGATTGGCGTCAATCGCGGCGTCGGTGGTTTCGTTGGGCAGCCCCTTGAGCAAGTGCCAGCGTTCGATGTGTTCGATAGCTTTGCCGGCAGCGATGCGCTCAAGCGTCCCCAGGCTTTCGATTTCGAGCATGTCTTTGTTGGTGAAGGTTTCAAAATTGCTGCCGCCGTCGGTGTAGGTTTTGCCTTCTTTGTAATCGAAGGCTTTGACGAAAAGCGTGCCGCTGTTCAGGTAACCCACCCAGTTCATTTTGTGCGCCACGCCCAGCTTGGTTGGCTTCTTGGCAGTTTTGTCCTGCGTCAGTGTGATGTAACGCGTGCCGAAGCGCCAACGTGCATCGGACAAATCTGTGAACGGCCAGACGATCAGGTTTTGATTCGGCGGAAAGCCACGATAGTCAGGTTTTTCGCCGGGTTCCAGCGAACCCGGATGCGAGATTTTTTCCGGCAGCGGAATAATCGCTGTGCCGCCTTGCGCCATCACGGTCAGCGCCCACGGCGCAAGTTCTGTGGGCCTCGAGCCGGTGTTGCGCAGGCGATGAATGATTTTGACGCCGGAGCCTTCCGCGTCCAGCGTGACATCCATCTCCTTTTGAACGCCGGTGATTTTCTCAACGGGTTGAATTAAGCGGATGCTCGATTCGCCGAGTTTTTCAAATTTGACGGGGGTGTTGTCCAGCACGTAAGTGCGCACGGAGTCTTCGGGTGCGTGCCACAGGCGATGGCCGCCGCGAATTTGCCAGGAGTCTTCGCCGGTTTTGCCGATTTGGTCTTCGTATTCTTTGAACACGTTCGGTTCACCTGTGAATCCGTAACGGATGATGCGCGGGCCGACATCCAGCGTGACGACCAATTCCACCGTGCCATTGGACAGTTGCAGGTTATTTTTCCAGCCTTTGTAAGCGATGTTTTGCATGGTGACTTTCAGATTCCGGTGGGCGTAAGCGTAAGAAATGGAACTCAGGACGATGACGACAAACAATAACGCGAGGCGCAGAGCAAAAGGGGGTTTGAGCGCGTTGGGCATTGAGTTTCTCCTGTCGGGGTTGAAAGAAAACTTCAGGGGCGCGGACGCTGTAATTCGCCGGAGGGCGTCGGTTCGGCGGTTTGCGCGGGCGTCGGCGAAGGTTTGGGGGCGGCATCCCCGGCGGATTTCGCTTCCTCGAATTTCTGTTGCGCTTGCAGCGCGGCGGATTTGGCGGCGGTCAGGTCGCCGGTTTTGAACGCGGCGTCAGCGGTGCGGCGTGTGTTTTCAGCTTCCTGCCACTGCGCGGCGGCGTATTGCGGCGCTTGAGCAACACGCGCGGCTTCGCGGGCTTTGTTCATTTCGTCGAAAAACTGCTGAACTTCTTTTCGTTCATTTTCCTTGACTGCGAGTTCATCCCAGACTTGCAGTACGTGACGATAGCCTGTTTCGGCGTCTTTGAATTTCTCTTGTTTGAAGGCGATTTCAGCATCGCGCCAGGCGGCCTGCGCTTCGGTGACTTTGGCGGCGAAACCCTGCCGTTTGTCGAAGGTTTGAATGCGCTTCAGCGCGGCTTCGGCTTGCGTGCGCGTCACCTGCGTGTTGGTTTCTGAACCGTAAAGCTTTTCTTTGGCGAATTGCCAGGCTGGTTTGGCCAAAAATACAGCCAGAGCAAGGGCGGCAATGACAATTGCGGCATTGCGTATTTGTCGTGTTGAAATCGAAGGCTCAGCAGTCATGTTTGTTTGTTCTGGGGCGGTCGGTTTGGGAGAAACTTTCGTGGTGTAAGAAGTCGTCCCCGTGGTCATCGCAGTCACCGGTGTGGTTGGTTGCACAGGCGCTGCGTTGACCAGGGTTGTTTGATTGATCTGCCTGAAAGCTGGTGTCGGCGGGGCCGGCGGCAGCGGCGAAGTCGTCACGGGTTTGGTCTGCCCGTGCAGCTCCGCAGTCGGCGCTTGCTCTGGCGAAACAGTGAAAATCTTTTGCCTGACGTTGGCCGGAATGCTCGCGTGCGATTGAATGTCTTTGATGGCTTTGAACAAATGACCAGCCGCACGGCGGATTTCGTCTTCAGTTGCGTCCGTGGCTTTGGCGTGAACCAGATTGTTGCGGACGCCGATGCCGAAAAACACGTCCGACGGGTTGGCGAACAACTTGCGGTTGGCGTTGACCAGTTCGCCGACGCTGGCCGGTTTTCCGTCCTTTCCGAGCAATCCCGGACTGACGAACCCCAGCAAGTATTCAAGCAGGGAAACCAATTGGATGACTTGCGTGGCAGGATTTTTCTCCTGCTCGATCTGCGTTACCGAATTGACTGCAAGGGGGAGCATCTTTCTCTCCTCATCAGGGGATTGCACGTTTTCTTTCTGTTGAATGGCCAGTAGAATGGCCGCGAGAACGATACTGACCGCTTGCTGATTCGTCAATTCCGGCGCTTTCGGTGCACTGTCGGATGTTCCAAAATCCTTTGTAAACCTAAAAAAGCAGTAACCGGAACCCACGTTTTTCCGACTTTACAATTGCGAAACCCAATCGGGACTTCGCGATTCGAATCTTCGGAAGACAATTGATGAGACGAATGGCCGAACACATTGAGCCAGACGAAAGCAAACCGCTACGCAATCCGGCTCAGGAAGCAACCGACGACGAACTGGTCGCCGCCGTTCGCGGGGGGGACGAAGCTGCGTTTACGCAACTGTTCGAGCGTCATCGCCATCTGGTGTCCCGGCTCGGCTACCGTTTCTTTCCGCGACGCGAACAGGTCGAAGAGATTATTCAAGAGGCTTTCGTCAAAGCCTATTTCGCACTGGACGGGTATCAGGGCGGTTACGAAAAATCCTTCGTTTCCTGGCTGGCGCGGATCACGGTGCATACCTGTTACGACGAACTTCGCCGCGCGAAAAAACGCAACGAAAGCCGTCTGGGCGATTTGACCGAAGAAGAAGCGGAGTATCTGACCGACCGGCTGCGCGATTTGAGCGCCGGCGGCAATGTCGAAGGTTCAGCGATTTCCCGCGACTTGGCCGCCAAACTGTTGGCGCGCTTGAAACCGGAAGATCGTCTGGTGCTGACCCTGCTCAAACAGGAAGAGCTTTCGATTGCCGAAATCGCCGAAGTCACCGGTTGGACGTCGGCCAAAGTGAAAATGAGATCGCACCGCGCGCAGCAAGGGCTGCGACGCGTGTTGCGCAAGTTTTTGTGAGTCAAGGAGTGTGAAAAGATGTTGAACAATAAAAACCGCATTGATGATGAAAAGCTGGATCGTTTTGGCAATGAACTAATGCGCGCCTTTGAAGCGAGCGAGGCGGAAATTCATAACGCGGCGGCCTCGCCGTTCCTGTTCCGCCGTATTCGTGCCCGCATCGAAGCCGAACAACGCAGATTGGCGGAAGAAAGCAATCCCTGGCTGGCGCTTTTCGCGCAAGTGCGGCAGGCGATTCCGGTATTCGCGCTGTTGGCCGTAGTGGCGCTGGCGTCTTCTTTGTACCTGCGTTCGAGCGAAAACAAGCCGCAACCTGAACAGCAAATGACGCTGGTTGCGGGTTTGCCGGTCTTTTTGCAGGATTCCCAGGAAGACGTGGAAGCTTCGCTGGTCGGCTGGTCCGGCAGCCCGTCG
>CAZRXE010000788.1:0-2586 GCA_964603695.1 uncultured Heliomicrobium sp. | reverse complement strand
CGGATCGCCGCCGTGGCAATCGGCGCAGCCAATTCCCAGGTCGTCATCGCCATCGGCGTGCATGGATTCCGAACCTGTGTGGCAAACAATGCAGCCAACGCTTTTCGGATTGACCTTCTTTTGGCGTTGCCCCTGCGCCTGCGTTTCCGGAGCATTGCCCTCGTCGTTTTTATGGCCGACGGCGACGGAGGAAACGGCCTCAGTCGTGCTGCGATTGGCGGCCAGCAAGCCACCCGCCAAAGCGATGGCCAGACACAACAGGAAGATAAGTTTGACGCGCTTGATAGTCTTGGCTTGGTTCATAAACTTTACGGCTAAAGTCGGGCGCGAATGCGCTCCGACGGTCAATCAATTTTCAGGGGAAAACAACTTCAACTACGGTTGCTGCGGGAAAAAACGATTCCAGATTTTCCAGATTCAGACCAGCTTTAGACAGACTGATCTTTCAGCCCATCAACTCGGCCATCATTGCCGCCGGGTTCCAATAGGCTTTTATGGTCTGGATTTTTCCGTCGTTATTGACGGTGAAAATATCAATGCCTTCAAACGTCACTTCGCGCCCGTTTTTGCCCGTGCCGCGCGCGGACCATTTCACGCCCGCTTCGTTGCCGACGGGAAAGACTTGATCCGGCCTCATTTCAATTGTTTCAAAACCGCCGGCCACACCGTTGAAAAATACTCGCAGGGCATCGTATCCCACAAGCGGAGGCCCACCCGGCTCGTAACTAACGGCATCGGCGGCGAAGGTCGCAATCCAGGCGTCGCCATCAAGCGCGCAGATTGCATCAAAGTAGCTGTTGACAGAACGGCGAACGATTTCTTCTGACATGGGTTTTCTCCTGCAAGTAACGCGCGGAATTTAATAAACGAACTTCAATGTGACGAAGGTTGACCAGAGCGTGGGACGACGTGAACCGCAACCGCCTGGCGTGCCGTCGCAATTCGACGTGTAAATGTCCGTAAATCCGGTTCCTGGACGCAGTCCCGAAGCGCCGCCGATGACAATGATGTTTTCGTTCAGCAGCGGGCGGTAAATGAACCCCAGGCCCAGGTCGTGACCGATGTCGTGGCGGATGTTGGGTTGGAAGAGGACTCGTTCCAGAGACTCAGGGCGGTTGAAACGCAGGTAGTTGTAATTCAAAAAGCCACGGAGTTTCGGGGTAATGTCAGCATCCACGCCGGCGTTATAAAGCGTCAGTCCCGGATTGACAAAATTGGATTGTCCCTGAATCTTGCTGCTGCGCAGGCTGGGAATGAGGCTGCGCGGTTCGACCAGCGCCACGCCGGTTTGCGTCAGGCGGATGCCTTGCGAATTCCAAAAGCTGAATTTGCCGCCGGCAAAACTGGTGTTGTCCAAAATCGAATCGAAACCGCGTGCCGTGCCGTCAGTCGGATCGGAGTCGCCGGAAGAATAAAAGACCGCCACGCGATAACGCAGCCAATCGTAATCAATCGAGGCTTCGGCGGCGGCCATTTGCGCGTTGATGCGCGTGGCTCGACTGGCAATCTGATTGAACGTGTCGCGTCCGATGACTTGATAAAGCGCGTGAGTGATATTGATGCGTCCGAAGTGACCGTCTCCTGTCCATCCCAGATAGCCGGAACGAACGCGATGTGGTCGCACCAAACCGATTTTGGCCGGACGGACTAAAAGCCCATTCAGATCGTATTCCGTTGACGGACGATCATCGTTGTAATGCAGGCTGAACTGCGTGGTGTAGCCCAGCACGAAAGTGTCCTGCCGGAAGATGTTGGCGATGTAAACGTTTTGATTGCGGAAATCCGTCTCGGCGAAGTTGATCGTGTTCAAGCCGCTGTTGGTTTCCTTTTCCAGCATGTGGAAGTAGGCCAGATTGTACTGCCAGCGGTTATTTCGAAAGTTGCCGAACATCCGCGCTCCTAAATTGGAATCACTGAAAATGAAACCGCGGAAATCGCTGGTGAAAGGCTGAATGCCGACGCGCACCGAAGTAGTGTCGAATTCCGGCGAGCGTCCCTTGTCGCTGCCTTTGCCGCGCAGGAACGGAAGGATTTTGGTTGTGTCTCCAAGACGGTATTCAAAAAAGACTTCTTCCACCGAGTTAAAACCATCCTGTCGCAGTCTGCCGCGCCGCACATCAACATTGGTAATGCCGAGTTCGCGCGCGTTCAGGATGTTGATGTTGGCGATGCCAGTAACTTTGAACCGCCAGTCCACAGGTTTGAACGAGGCGTCGCCATGGAACAGATCCATCGAGAAAATGAAATTCTGGTTGAAGGCTTCCAGCCGTCCGCGCCCGAAAAATTCCAGGCTGCCCGGAAGCTGGGAATTCACGTCCTGCGGTACCGGCAATCGCTTGACGTTGAATTCGCTTTCGCTGGCCAGCGTGATGTTCATGAAGGTGTGCTGGCCAATGATCGGGTAATCGCCTTTGAGAATGTTCTGGCGATACGGATTAAGGATGTCGCCTTTTTTGAATCGCGGATCATCCGGGATGCCGACGCGCCAGCGATCTTCAATGACCTTGAATTCCGCGTCTTCCACGGTCGGTTTTTTGTCCCGGGACTGTCCGGCAGCGCCCAGCGGTTTGTCAGTCGGAAGTTGGA
>CAZRXE010000787.1:0-5991 GCA_964603695.1 uncultured Heliomicrobium sp. | reverse complement strand
AGAGTGAAAGTGCCGCCGGCATTGATGATTGCGCCGGGCGTGGTGCAGCCCGTCAAGCCGGCGCGGGTTTCGAGCAGGCGAACAGGCTGCGGCAGCGGGAAGAACTGCAAACCATTGCCGGGTGCGTTGATGGTCAAGCTGTATTGGCGTTCGCCCGTGCAGTTGTTGGCGTCGGTGGCGCGAATGGTGAAGGTGGAAGCGCCTGCCGTGGTCGGCATGCCGCTGAGTACGCCTGTACCGGCGTCGAGCGTCAGCCCGTTGGGCAGAGTGCCTGCGCTGACAGTCCAGTTGATGGCGGGGGTGCCGCCGGTTTGCGTGAAAGTGCGCGTCAGCGCTGTTCCCACGGCTCCCGACGGCAACGTGGAATTGGCGGGTTCAACGGTGATTATGTTGCAGCCGGCAGCGCCTTGCATCACGGTGAAGGTCTGGCCTTCGACGGTGATTGTGCCGGTGCGTGCCGCGCCGGCGTTGGCGGCGGCGGTGAAGTTGAAGCTGCCGTTGCCGTTGCCGGGCGAACCGCTTGTAATGGTCAACCAGCCGTCGTTGGCAGTCGCCGTCCAGGCACAGCCAGCGGTCGTGTTGACATTGACGGTGCCGTTGCCGCCCGCGCCGGTAACGTTTTGGCTGGTCGGCATCAACGCATAGTTGCATTGAGTATCTGTCAATTGATAAGCGCCGCGTCCGTAAGTGCCGATCACGATGCGTCCGCCGCCTTGCGCAAATTGGTTGACGATGACCGGCGGCAGGCCGGGGTTGAAAGTCGTCCAGGTGGTTCCGCCGGTTTCCGAACGGAACACGCCGATGTCAGTTCCGACGTAAACAGTGTTCGGATTGTTTATGTCAATCAAAAACGCCTGCGCCGGAATGTCCGGCAGGTTGCCGCTCACGTCAGTCCATTCGCCGCCGCCATTGGTGGTGCGGAAAACGTGACCGGAGCCGAAACCGGAAACAGTCAGATAAGCCGTCGTCGGATTCGTCGGATGCACGGTGATGCTGGTGATGGAACGCTGCGGCAATCCGGCGGTAACATTCGTCCAGGTTGCGCCACCGTCTCCGCTACGCATCGCCGCGCCGAAGGTCGAACCGGTGTAAATGACGTTGGTGTTGGAGCGGGAAACGCCTATCGCGCTGAGTACGTCGTTACCGCCCATCGTCAAATCCGTCATCCCGCCCGGCGCTGTCCACATGTCGCCCTGGTTGGTGCTGATGAACAGCCGCCAGGTTCCGAAATACAGAGTCCCGTCAACGAAATTGCCGGTGAAGGGCGGGTAAAACGATATTCGCGGGTTTTCAGCCGGTTCGCCGAAAGTCGCATTTTCCCCGACTTGTATGGCGCCGTTCGGGTCGCCGAAATTCGTATGGCGCGTGATCGAACCGTAAATGTAGGTCGAAAAAACCGTACTCGTGTTGAGCGGGTTGACGACCGAACGCCCACCGTCGCCGCCGGAAAATTCCTGCCATTGGCTGGGGTTGGTGGGAGCAGGGGGGGTTGTGCCGATCAATCGCCGCTGTGAGCCGTTGTCCTGCGTGCCGCCGTAGACGCGGTTGCTGCCCATGGTCGGATCAATTGAGATACCGACGAACTGCGTCAGGGAAAGCGTGCTGTTCAGGTGCGTGAAATTCGCGCCGTTGTTGGTGGTCTTATAAATGCCGCCGTCGCCGCCGATGAAAAAGGTATTGGCGTTGCCCGGCAAAAACGCGAAGGAATGTTGATCCGGGTGTGCATTGGATTGATCCGGCGTGTACTGGTCGTTCACGCTGAAATTGCCGTTCAGGTTGGTGTAAGTCATGCCGCCGTTGGTCGAACGCCAGACATCGCGCGAACCTATATAAATGGTGTCGACGTTAGCCGGGCTGACCGCCAGATAAGTGTTATAGCCGAATTGTCCCGGATCAACCGCCGGCACGCCGCGACTGGTGAACAGGTCGCCGCTGTTCGTGCTGACTTCGACGCGCAGCGTCAACGGCCCTTGATTCATGCCGACTATATTTCTACCGCCCAGATAGGTGTAAACCACCTGCGTATCGGCGGCGGTGACGCCGACGCGGATGTCCGAAAGATTGTCGAAGGGCGAGGTGTAAACACGCGTCCATTGGTCTCCGCCGTCCGTCGAACGGTAAATACCGCCGGGCTGAGCCACGTTGTTTTGAACTGCCGAGGTCATCGCGGCATAAATAGTAGTGGAGTTAGTACCCAGGTGATGCACCAGATCGCGGGCGCTGCCTTCCAGCTTTCGCGTCCATTCAACGCCGCCGTTTGTGGAAACATAAATGCCGTTGGATTTGTCGGCCAGATAAACCCGATTTGGATCGGTCGGGCTGACGGCCAGACCGACGTTCTGGTTTCGCGCGGGCAAGGTGTTGTTGCTGACGCGAGTCCAGGTCGCGCCGGCATCCGTGGATTTGAGCACACCCGTGCCGACATATTGGTTTTTGGAATCGCCCATGCCGGCATAGACGATGTTGTTATTGCTCGGCGCGAAAACGATTGCGCCGACGCCCAAATCCACATGATTGTCGCTGACCGGCGCGAAAGTCGTGCCGCCGTCAGTCGAACGCCAGATTCCGCCTGTCGCCGAACCGACCAAAATCAGATTGGTATTGGTCGGTGAAACGGCAATGGCATTGATGCGTCCGCTGGTCGTTCCCCAAACCGAGACGATGGGCGCGGTGGAAAGCGGCCCCAGCGCCGTCCAGGTCTGTGCCTGCTTGCTGCGGGAAACGTAATCTGCCGGGCGGCTTTCCCAGGCTTTGCGCCGTCCCTCGCCGGGCAGCAGACCGCTCGGAAAAGTACGTTGAAACATAAACCAGTCGCGGCGTGCGTTGGCATCGCCCTCGAACTCTTCGCGTTTGGGAGCGGGTTGCGAGGCGCGCGCGGGAGCCTTCGCTTTCGGTGATGGCGCGGGTTTAGCCTTCTGCGCGGTTGGGGCTTTGCCTTTTTGCGCCAGCGTCCGCACGGACGCCCAGGTCAGCGGCAATGCCGCCGCCAGCAGCAACAAGGCAATCGTTACGATCTTCGTTCTTGCACGAGGCATTCTTAAATCTCCTATGAGTTAGGTCCGTTTGAACTCGATTCCAGATGAATCTGGGTTGGGTAGCGAGTGTTCAAACTCGACTTTATTTATTTTGGTTTTTTGAAAATTTCAGGACTAACTGCGGAAGCCTGCATAGTCCTGATTGTGAGTGTTGGCGACAGACGGAGGGCTAGTGGAAAAAACTCCCACGAGAGAGGACTTCCTAATGCCTGAACTGTCTGTCGGTTTGCTGCACCCGATAGTAATTTCCAAACGGCTATTTACCAAATGGCTTTGGGAATTTTTGTTGTCGGCGAGGGGATGGCGGCGTTGATACCAATTCTTGCAACTTTCCCGACTGCCTCGTACACTCCCGGTTGTTGGAACTACTCTCGATCAATCATCCATCAATACTTAAAGGCTTTGGGGAAAAACCGATGAATTTGTTTTGCCTTCGCCATCGAACCTGGCGGGCCTGGATCAGCGCGATTTTGCTGGCCGTGGTTTGTCTGACGATTTCTTGTTCAAAAACTGCGTCGCTGAACGAAACAGCTTACGTTGTGCCGGAAAAGCTGCGGCTGAGAAGTTCCACTGCGCAGGCCGCGCGCCCGGTCGGAGAATTGAAAAGCGGAGACCGCGTCACCATCACCGAACGCGCCAAATCCGAAGACGGCACGCTGTGGGCAAACCTGAAAGGCCCGGATGGACAAACCGGCTGGGCGGATTCGCGCTTTCTGGTCAGAGACGAGATCGTCACCAAATCGCGACAGATGGCCGAAGAGATTAGCCAAATCCCCACGCAAGCTCTGGGCAAATCCAAAGCCACGCTCAAACTGAGACTGACGCCGGATCGTACCAACGAAGACAATGTCGCCTCTACGCTGCCTTCCGGCACAACGCTCGAAATCGTGGCGCGAGATCGCAAACCGCGCCCCGCTTCACTAGCTTCGGGTGACGCCAAATCCGAAAATCAGGAAGGCAAGGAAGCGGAAACCAAATACGACAGTTGGTTGCAAGTGCGGTTGAAAGACTACGCCGTTTTGCCGGCGGGCTGGATTTACGGCGGTTCGGTCGAACTGGACTTGCCTGGCGACATAGCCTATTTCGCTTCGACCGGGCGGCGGATTATGGGCTGGCAGAAACTCGGCAAAGTTCAGGGAGAAGACAACCGTGCGGGCGATCATTACCTGGTGCTGGAACGCAAAACTCTGGACGCAGACGAACGCGGAGACTTCGACCGTGTGAAAGTGCTGGCTTATGACTCCGGTTCAAGAAACTACACCACGCCGTTTCGCGACGATGTGCTGGGACGCTTTCCCGTAATTCTGAAAATGGATGGTCAGCAAGGCAGCTTTCGCCTGACGGCGATTGATAAAAACGATCAGAAGCAGGAGTTGGAATATAAAGTTGATTTGCTGTCCGGCGGCAAAGTGAAAGTCACCAAACCCAACCTTCCGAAACCGGCTGCAGCAAAGCCTCACAAAAAATAAGGCCGCAGTGATTGGCGGAACCGATCATTGATAGGCGAGCAGCGCGGAACGAATCTCTGCCGGAAGAGGAACCGAATGCTCTTCAACATAATTCATCCAGGCGTTGACGCTGACGCCAACCGCAGCCGATTCCTGCGTCCCCTGAAAGAAAATGCCGTAGGCGATTTTGAAGCTTCGCTCGCCGATGCGCTCCACGCGCAGGCCAACTTCGAGGGTGGCCGGATAGACGACCTGTCGTTTGTAATCGCAAGCGGCGTGAACCAGTGCCGGGCCTTCGGTCATCCCAGCCAGCTTTCCCTGATAACCGATCTTCCGCAGCAATTCGACGCGCGCCGATTCGCAATAGGTGAAATACGCGGCGTTGTTGACGTGCCCTTGCGCGTCCATATCGCCCCAGCGGACTTCAATGGTTTTCCAGTAGCGGAATTGTTCGCGTGTGATGGGTTGGTTCGTCATAAAGCCTAGCGCGCCAACTCCTGTTCGTGGGATTCGCGCAACTTGTACTTCTGGATCTTGCCGGAAGCCGTCATCGGGAAATCGCCGACAAATCGCCAGTAACGCGGAATCTTGAAGCGCGCGAGTTGTCCCTGACAGAAATTTTTCAAATCTTCTTCGGTCGCGGTTGCCGCAGGTTTTAGCCGGACTGCCGCCGCGACTTCTTCGCCGAAGAATTCGCTTTTGACAGCGTAGACATAGGCATCGGAAACGGCTGTGTGTTGGCGCAGCAGGTCTTCGATTTCTTTGGGCGAGATGTTTTCACCGCCACGAATGATAATGTCCTTGATGCGTCCGGTGATGCGCACATAGCCGTCTGCGTCCATAGTGGCTTGATCGCCTGTGCGCAGCCAGCCTTCATCGTCAATCGCGGCGTGCGTAGCTTCGGGGTTTCTGTAATAACCTTTCATCACATTGTAACCGCGCACGCAGAGTTCGCCGGGCTGATTCGTCGCTGCGGCCTCGCGCGTGGCCGGATTAACAATCCTCACTTCCATTTCCGGCAAGACCGTGCCGACGGTTTGCGTGCGGCGTTCGAGCGTGTCGTCGCGTTTGGTTTGCGTGATACCGGGCGAAGCTTCTGTCAGGCCGTAAATGATGGTGATTTCGCTTAGGTTCATTTCGGCGATGGCGCGTTTCATCAATGCTTCAGGACACAACGCGCCAGCCATCACGCCGGTGCGTAGGCTGGACAGATTGAAACGCGAAAACTCCGGGTCTTCCATCTCGGCCAGAAACATCGTCGGTACGCCGTAAAGCGAAGTGCAGCGTTCGCGCTCGACGGTTTCCAACACTTTGCGCGCGTCGAAGGCTTCAATCGAACACAGACAAGCGCCGTGTGTGTAAGCGCCGAGTACGCCGATCACGCAGCCGAAGCAATGAAATAGCGGTACGCATAAACACAGCCGATCCTGCGGCGAATAACCCAGGCCATGCGCCATCCAGTAACCGTTGTTGACGATGTTGCGACTGCTCAACATAACGCCCTTGGG
>CAZRXE010000786.1:0-7968 GCA_964603695.1 uncultured Heliomicrobium sp. | reverse complement strand
GACAGTCGTTATGACAATCGCTCTGACGAGAACCGTAATTACCGGAGCCGCGATTATTACAACGACCGCTCTTACCGTGATCGCGAAGACACAACCGGTAATGCCATCAAGCGCACGGGCATTGGTGCAGGCGTTGGCGCGCTGGGCGGCGCTGTGATCGGTGGCAAAAAGGGCGCGTTGATCGGCGCGGGCATCGGCGCGGCGGGCGGTTATCTTTACCACCGCAACAAGGTTAACAACGAACGCGACCGGCGTTATCGGTACTAATAAGCAACGAGTACGCGCGAAAAATCAAAAGGCGATGGAAACGTTCCATCGCCTTTTGATTTTTACAGCCAGGCAATCTCTCGCCAATCCCGCATCCCACTGCTATCATCCCGCCGCTTTATTCCTGCACATCTTCAAATTCAATCCAATAATCGAGCGATTCAGGTTTGGCGAGGCGTCTGACAATGAACATGGATTTCCTGACATTTGGCCGGTTGCGCGGCTTTGGCGCGTTGGAAAAAGGATTGCTGTCGCTGTCCATCGTCTGCGGCGCGATCTATCTGGCGACGCAAAGCATTCAGCCCTTTCCGGGCAGCATTGTTTTGAAAGCATCAAGCATCGCGCCGCTGGCGATGTTGGCGCTGCGAATGCTGCGGCAGGCGAAGCCGCGTCCGCGCGGTTGGGAATGGCTGCGCGACCGCGACAATCTGATCTTGGGCGCGGCGCTGGCGTTTTCCTCGCTCGGCGATGTTTTTCTGGATTTGCCGGGCAATTTTTTTGTGCAAGGACTGGCCTCGTTTCTGGTCGCGCACTTCATTTACATCTTGCTGTTCGTCAGCAACTGGCCGCGTCCGCTTCGACCCAGTCTGGGACAACTGGCATTGGCGGCAGCAATGCTGATTTACAGCTTGTTGCTGTCGAGTTGGCTTGCACCGGATTTAGGTCAACTGGCCAATCCCGTGATGGTCTACATTTGCGCGATTACGGTGATGGCGGTGTCGGCGATTTTCGCCGGGTTTTCAAAACCTTATGTTTGGATCGGCGCGATTTTGTTCGTACTGTCTGATTCGATGATTGCGCTGGGCAGATTCAAGTCGCCCGTGCCGATGAGCGAGTACCTGATCTGGGCGACTTATTACCTGGGCCAATACGGCATCGCGATAGGATTTCTGCGGGAGAAATTAGGAGACGATTCATTCGGATGAAGGAAAAGCATTTCACGTTCACGGCGGACGATGGCGTCAAATTGTTTGTTTATCGCTGGCTGCCGGATGTCGGTTGCGGCAAAGCCGTCGTTTACATCGCGCACGGGCTGGCCGAACACGCCGGACGTTACGAACGCCTGGCCGAAGATTTGACGGAAGAGGGTTATGTCGTTTTCGCCAACGATCATCGCGGCCACGGCAAGACGGCGCAATCGCTGGATGAGCTGGGCTATTTCGGCGACGAAAACGGCTGGTCGCGAATTCTGAAAGACATTGAACAAATCAGTCAGGCGGCCAAACGCGAATACCTGGGACATCCAGTCATTTTGTTCGGCCACAGCATGGGATCGCTCATCGCGCAGCATCTGGCCACGCGCGGTTCGTTCGACGCCGTGGCGATGTCCGGCGCGAACGGTTTGGTCGGTCCGCTGGTTCACGTCGGCAAACTCATCACACGAATCGAACGCGCACGGTTGGGGCGGTTGGGCAAAAGCGAACTGCTCAACAAACTGTCGTTCGACGCCTTCAACAAACCTTTCGCGCCGAACCGCACAGCTTTCGATTGGCTCTCGCGCGACGAAGACGAGGTGGACAAATACATCGCCGACCCGATGTGCGGTTTTTTGTGCTCCACGCAATTGTGGCTGGATTTGCTTGGCGCCATCACCGAAGCCGCCAAGCCGGAGTTTCGCGCGAGGGTTCCAAAAGAGTTGCCGATCTATCTGTTTTCAGGCTCGCGCGACACGGCCAATGCGGAAGGACGCGGTTCGACGGCGCTGGCTGAATACTACCGTTCCATCGGCATGGAAAAAGTCAGCTATCGAATCTTCACTCAAGCCCGTCACGAAACGCTCAATGAAACCAACCGCGAAGAAGTCACGGAGCATTTGATTGACTGGATGAACGCCATCGTAAAGCTGCTGAGTTATCACCCCGCTTAACAAGGAGGCTTATGTTTTCACGAATCAGGTTTGTGCTGTTGCCGCTGGCGCTGCTGTGCGCGTCGGCCTTCGCTCAAGAAGGCTTTCCGCTCTTCACCACGGACTTTCCGCCGGAGGAATTCGCCGCCCGTCGCGCCGAAGTTTACAAAGCGATTGGCGAAACCGGCTTGGCATTGCTGCAAGGCGCGCCGAGTCCCACGGGCTACACGCGCTTTCGTCAATCGAACGAGTTTTATTATCTCTGCGGCATCGAAGTTCCGCACGCTTATCTGTTGCTGGACGCCGCGCAGAAACGCACGTCGCTTTACCTGCCGCACCGCAACGAAGCGCGCGAACGCGGCGAAGGCAAACTACTTTCCGCCGAAGACGCCGAGTTGGTGAAAAACCTGAGCGGTGTAAACGAGGTCTTCGGCACGGATTTGCTGGTGGAACATCTGGCCCGCGCCACGCGCATCAGCGGGCGGACGATTTTCACGCCGTTCAGTCCGGCGGAAGGCTTCGCGATGAGCCGCGATTTGGCCGTGCGCGTCATCGGCGATTACGCCGCTGATCCTTTCGATGGCCGCCCGTCGCGCGAAGGCGCATTGATTCAAACGTTGCGCGGACGCTTTCCGCAATTTGAAATCCGCGACCTTTCGCCGACGCTCGACCGGCTGCGGCTGATTAAATCGCCGCGCGAACTGGCGCTCATCAAAAAAGCCACGCGCCTGTCCGGCTTGGCCTTGCTCGAAGGCATGCGCTCGACAGAGCCGGGCATTTACGAACACGAACTCGACGGCATGGCCAAATACGTTTATTACCGCAATGGCGCGCAAGGCGAGGCCTATTACTCGCTGATTGCCAGCGCCTCGAACGCTTTTTACCCGCACTACAACGCGGGCAAACGGCGCATGCTGGACGGCGATTTTCTGCTCATGGATTTCGCGCCGGACGTCGGCTACTACATGAGCGACGTAACGCGAATGTGGCCCGTCAACGGCAAGTTCAACTCGTGGCAGCGCGAGCTATATGGCTTTTACCTCGGCTGCTACAAATCCGTTCTGAAACACATACGCCCGAACGTCACGCCGCAAGTTGTGCTGAAAGACGCCGTCAAGGAAATGGAAGCCTTGCTCTCCGCCACCAGGTTCTCCAAACCGGCTTATGAAAACGCCGCGAAAGCCTTTGTCGCCAATTACCAACGTTCGGCCAATAATCCAATGGCGAGCCTGGGGCATTGGGTGGGAATGGCCACGCACGATGTCGGCCCGCACGGCGAACCGCTACGCGCCGGAATGGTCTTCACCATCGAACCGCAGTTGGTCGTGCCGGAAGAGAAGATTTACGTCCGCCTGGAAGACCTCATCATCATCACCGCCACCGGCAAGGAAATCGTTTCGGACTTTGTGCCGATGGACATGGACGCGATTGAAAAGCTGATGAAAGAACCGGGAATGCTGCAACGTTACCCGCGTGATGCCGAGCAGAAACCTTAACCTTCACGCACCAACTCAATGGGTTCGTTCGGTAAGACAGTAGAATTGCTAATTCGATTTCTTCTTTTTCCAGTTTACGCGCAAAGAGTGTCGGATTCATCGCCGAAAAGTAAGCGTGACCGCCGGGCAGCGCAAGCCGGCGATAACGCGGGCGCACGTAGACGTTGGTGTCGAGGTAAATCAGAGTCAGTTCCGGTTCGGACACAGGCCTCTCCTTGTTTGTTCACCGAGAGATTTCACTTGATCGCCACCCGCACAGTGTTGGCCGTCTTACCGTCCGCCGTCAGCATCAAATCCACCTCGCCGCGACCTCGCAGGCTGCGCGGCAATCGCACGTTCGATTGATCCAGCCCGACGAAATCGCCCTGCGGCCCGGCGTACAAAACTTCCGCATTCGTGCCGCCAATCTTGCAGCTCACGGCTGACAATGCGCTGGGTTTGTGAAAGCCCGTGCCGAACAGCAGCAGAAAGACTTGATCTGAATCTGGCCCCAGATCAATTGGTACGGCGACGATCTTGTTTTGCGCTGGTTCAAAGCGCGTAACCGGCTCATACAACTGCGAACCGTCGGCCTTGAATCGCAAGACTGAAGCTGACGCCAACCCGCTGCCTCTTGAATTGGCCGAAAACAGCCCCGGCACGACCGCCACGATCTGGACGCCGCCGGTTGAAACTGTGCCGTCGCCACTGGTGATCGTCACCGTCGCCGCGCCCGCAGCCGTCCCTGTCGGGATCAGGTAATTGACCTGCGTTGGCGCGACGAAGAACAGCGGCGCATCGCGCTCGACGCCCGCACTGTCGCGCACTTTCACCATAGTTCCCGCCAACGTCGTTGGCAGCGGCACCGTAGTCGCCGCCTGTGTCCGCCCGTCGGTGATCCTTGCGCCGAAGGCGGCCACGATGGATTCGCTCGCCAACTCCGCACCGCCGAAGCTCGCCGCCGAGACGCTCGCCACTGCCGCCGTCTGCGTGATCGTCACCGTCTGAACAGCGACGCTGATTGTCCCGCTGCGACCTTGTGCGCTTGTGTTCGGCGCAATGTTGAAAGCCACGCTGCCGCTGCCCATCCCACTTGCGCCCGCTGTGAGCGTGATCCAATTCACCTGGCTTGCAGCCGTCCACTCGCAGCCGTCAGCGCAACTCACCGTCACGCTGCCGCTCCCGCCCGCCGCCTCATAGCGCGGCAGTTGCGGCGGCGCGACCGCGTAGTTGCACGTCGTCACGCTCAGGCGCAGCGTGTAATCGCCCGCGCTCAGGGCTTCGAACGAAGTGACTTCAATCGTGTAGGCACAGCTTGTGGGGAGCCGGAAGAAACCGCTGCGCGCCGGATGCGGGCATTGAGCGCGTCGCCGCCGTCGTCATCTTCTTCAGCTTGGGGCCAGCACCGCGCCATCCGGCCCGATCAGATAGAGGTAGGAATCGAAGGCCGCCGAGTTGAGCGAGAGCGCCAACAACTGCCCCACCACGCCGGTGAAGGTGTAGCGGTCCGCAAGCGTAGGCCAAACGCTGCGAACACGAGCGAGCCGCAATCGTTGGCGCTGTTTCTACGAAAGCAATTTAACTGATTTAGCGAATTCGGCGGACCCTGTACTTAACTCCTGAATCCTTGCGCTTTCGCTTGCGTTCGCGGAGTAAAACCTGCGCTGGCGCTACAAAACTTGTCGGCAGCACATTAGCTTCAACATCAACCACCTCGCGCGCCACTGGATAATCAGCGAATTCCACCATTACGCCGTTGGCATGCCGCGCGCCAATCGGGGCGAAGCTGACCACCACGACCTGCTTTGCATCAGCCGGTAGCATTTGACCCGTGGGTAACGCCATCGCTAGGCCAATGCGACCGCTCGCTGCCTGCCGGGCGTTGATGTGCAAAGTGGCCAAGCGCGCATCATTGCCAGTGATCGCCGCCACGAAACGCCATCGCGACGAATCGAAGTGCAAGCTCCAGCCAATCGCGTTCTCGTCGCCGAGCGCATTAAGCTCAATTGTGATCGTTCCGGACTCAATGCCTGGCACTGCACGTATTGCCCGCTGCTTTCCATTCGTAGCATCCGGTTTTATGCCTTCTACTTTCAGCTTACCGCTGGATGCCAGTTGCGCTCCCGCTGTTGGCATAGTTGGCCCGCCAGCCATCACGACCGGATCAATCCTCGCCGCGAAACGACCCGCCTGCACCCAATCGCTGACGGAAAAACGGCCATCGCCTAGTGTGTCGCGCGGAGCACAATCGGCGCGCTGGAATTCACTGCCATTGGCGGCGGTATCCAATCCAGCAACGAAACGACCGATCTGCACCCAATCGGTGATGGTGACTGCGCCGTTGTTGTTGCCATTGGGTCGCGGCGAGACGTCTGCTTCGTAGCTAGGCTGGGTGATTGTGAAGCTCAAAGCGTTGGAGACGCCACCGCCTGGCGCAGGATTGAAGACCGTCACGCTGGCTATCCCTGCTGTAGCCAAGTCTGCCGCTGAAAACTGTGCGTTCAATTGCGTACCATTACTGACAAACGTCGTCGGGCGATCTGCACCGTTCCAGCGCACCTGGGAGCCAAGGATAAAATTTGTGCCATTCACCGTTAAAGCCAATGCGCCGCTGCCCGCAATAGCCGTGTTTCGACTCAGGCCAGTAATGGCCGGAGCGGGATTGTTGACAGTAAAGCTTAGCTCGTTGGAATTACCGACACCCAGAGGGGGAGGATTAGAGACAGTGACTTTAGCTGTGGTTGCGGTGGCGATGTCAGCAGCCGTAATAGCCGCCGTCAACTGCATCGCCGAGACGAAGGTAGTCGGGCGATTCGAACCATTCCAACGGACAGTTGAGACATTGAGAAAGCCCGTGCCATTGACGGTGAGTGTGAAGGCCATATCACCCTTCCTGGCTGAATTCGGACTGAGGCCTGTAATCGTTGGTAACAAACCCGCTGGTGGCAACTCATAGGATACGGAAGCGTGCCCCTGGAAATCCGACCGAAAGGTCTCCTGGTGCTGAATAAAGATACGTGAAATATAGTCCCACTCCTCAGGGTGCAGCGCTCTTCTCGATACGGTAATTACGGCTGCTCGAAACGAGTTCTGGTCCGGGTAGGGCGGTACTCTAGGGCCAAAAGCTGCCACGATATCTGTAAGAGACATCGTGGCAATTCCAGAGCCATTGTAGATGTAGCCTCCCCTCTGCGGGCAAGAAGAGCGGTCTGCAAAGCCATGCCATGTTGCGTTAGACAAGAAGGAGTAAGATCCGACTGCGGTGCTTGGAAGAAGGCCCATCAGGTAGAGTTCGAGAGATAGTGGTGTCGGACCAATCCCGATGCAGCCCTGATACCGCCCTCCATCAAGAATGGTAAACCCATCAAGGGTCGGCGGAAATCCAAAGACGGAGGTTTGGTCTGCACGCGCAAGTGGATCCCAGTGGCAACAATCGTTGAGGTTGAGGCCTAGCGATTTGAACCCATAGGCACCCCAAGTATGAAAGATCTCGTGTGACATTGGATTGGCACTCTTGAAGTACAATCCAATGATGCCCCGGAGCTTGCCCTGACTTCCATACGCCCGCGTATAGTCGTAGAGCGGGAGGCCGATACCCTGTATTCCGTTCTTTACGGAGAGGTAGGTTCCAGCGGCCGAGCCTCTTTGGTTATAGTCGTTAAAGAAGACTACCCAGTCAAACACATCCGCGAACCGTTGAAGAAAAGCAGGCGTAGCCACTTCCGCATTGATTTGCACTCTGGGGTACGAGGTCAAGAGGTCGGGGCGTATGAGGTTGGCAGAGTGGCGAGACACATACAGATCTTCAGACACCTTCGTGACGGGAACGGAGTCGCGCGTGGAAATGTAACCGTAAGAGGCAGCAACATCTTCTGTGATTGTAATGGTGGTAAGGTCCGTGCGTTGGACGGTGAGCGCAATGTTTCGGATTAATCCCCCGCCGAAGGCATTTGCGGGAGTGTTAAGTATTGTGACGTTCCCTGTGAAGATGCCGTCACCGGCGACAGCATCAGGGGATATGCCGCTATCGAGGAGCTCTACTGTGCCCGTACCAAAATACGATCCCAGGTCGCTCAGGCTTACCGTGATCTTTCTTATGTTCGGCGCGTTCGTTGTCAGGAGCAGCCGCGAGGTAGAGCGTTCGCTCGCTACAAAGACGAAGGGATCGAACTCGAAGCCAGTAAGGAGGTCGACAGCGGGAGCAGTAAAACTGTCGGTCGGCGCAAGGAGTTTATCGCAGGCTGCGAGGTGAGAGTTGAGTGTGTCGATCAATTGCGGATTGACCGGCCTTTTATCTATGGTTTGGCTTGAGGCAGTGGTGAATACTGCTACGTTGGTGGTGAGCGCCAGACAGATAAATAGGGTTGCGCTCAGAATCAG
>CAZRXE010000785.1:0-8696 GCA_964603695.1 uncultured Heliomicrobium sp. | reverse complement strand
GACAGGATGAACATGATTTTTTTCAGGATTTACATTTAATCGTGTTGATCCTGAAACTAATCCTGCTCATCCCGTCAAAAGGTTTTTCTCAGCCCGAGTAAGAAGACAAATCCTCGACTTCGCGGACTTCGACGCGGCTACCGAATTCCAGGCTGGGACAGGTGGAGGCCAGTTTGACGGCTTCGTCGTAATTGGCGGCGTTGACGATCCAGTAGCCGCCGATGAGTTCCTTGGTTTCAGCGTAAGGACCGTCCGTGACCACTTGATTTGCGCCGAAGCCGACGATGTTTTTTCCTGGGTCTTCGCGCAGTTTGTTCAATCCGACCAGATGGCCTGACTGCTGCAGACCGTCAGCCCAATCGTTGTACTTCTGGATGATGCCCTGAATGATTTCGGGCGTGATTTCAAAACCTTCCGGGATTTCCATCGAATCCTGGGAAATAAGCATGTATTGCGGCATAGGTGTTTCTCCTTGTTTGTTAATGTTGCGAATGGCCGGCGGCCAATCGGTCAAAGCGAGAAAACGTGGGGCGGCATTCTACGCCGCGCCTCGTTTTCAGCCTATAGACGAGCGAGCGATTGGGAATTCGACAGGAGAAAAAAAAAGTTTTTGGTGGGTTGCAGAAGGAGGGAAAAATGACCTGCCTGCCCAGGATTTGGCAAGCAGGTCTGGGTTGGTGGAATTATTTGCCCGTGCCTTGAATCTTCGGCGTTTGCCAGCGGTAAGCCGTCATCGCATTCAATTCGCGGATGAAAATTTCTTCGCCGCAAACAGCGACGTGCGCCCAGGTTTCGTCTTCGCTGACAGTGCGTTCGTCCAGCAACTCGAACTGTTTGGGATTGGCTTTGATTAGCAGCAAAATGCCGCGTTCATCCAGCGCCAGAATCCTGTCGCCTTGCGCCACCAAACTGGAATATTTGCCGAAGGGTTTTGAACTCGTCCAGGTGCGTTCGCCGGTTTTCAAATCAATGCAGGTGAAACGTTGATTGCCCAAATGCAGATAAGCATACCCGCCAATCACCACCGGCGTGGACATATACCCTTGCGCGTTGTTGTTCCAGGCTTCTGTCACCTGGT
This sequence comes from uncultured Heliomicrobium sp., assembly GCA_964603695.1. GTDB lineage: Bacteria > Acidobacteriota > Blastocatellia > RBC074 > RBC074 > RBC074. The sequence goes on along the minus strand of CAZRXE010000785.1, from coordinate 7,618 downwards.
AGCTTTCCGCTGATTTTGAAACCTGATAGAGCCAGGATTTGTTTTGGTAGCTGCTGGTGAAAACAGCATCGCCGACAGCGACCGGCGTCAGAATGTTCATGCCGCGAAAAGACGGAACCGTTTGCGACCACAACACCGCGCCGGACGCCGGATCAACGCCCGCCAGCTTTTCGCGCGTTTGCACAATCAGTTGTCGTTTGCCGGCAACCTCGGCCAGTACCGGCGAAGAAAACGCGCCGCTTTCCATAATGCTCGCGCCACCTTCCATCGTCCGCCAGATGACTTTGCCTGTCGTTTTGTTCAGCTTGACCAGCGAATTCGCGGCTTGAACATAAATCGCCTCGCCGTCAATCAACGGCGAGCAAACCAGACCGAATTCGGGCACATTGGTTTTGAACTCCTTGACGAAATCCACGCGCCATTGCTGCTTGCCGGTTTTGCCGTCCAGACTGACCAGCACATCGCGCATGCCTGCGACAAACAGGTTCTTGCCGTCATAAGCGGGCGTGGCGCGAATCCAATCGCCATTCTTTTTGGCAAAGAACGGAACGCTGATCGCGCCAGCCCATTCGGTTTTCCACAATTCCCTGCCCGTTTGACGATCCAGCGCACGGACAATTTCCGCAGCCTTGTCTTTGGTTTCGGTAACGAACACGGCCTCTTCGCCGACAATCGGCCCGGAATAACTCGGCGTCAGCGCGACCTTCCAGGTTTGCTGCAAGTAGTTGCCGGAAAGCCGCTCCGGCCAGGCGGGGCCAGTGACTTTTCCATCGCGGCTCGGCCCGCGCCACTGACTCCACGTGGCTTTGGCGGACTTGGCGGCGTTGGCGTTCATTTCGTTGATTTGCCAAACGGCAATGGCGAGAAAAAAGATTATGAACTGGACGGTGCGAATCATCTCATTGTTCTCCCTGCTTGGTTGTGTTTGATGTTGTGAAACTCAGAATCTCAAGAGAACTAAATTTCTTTCACGGAAGCATCACGCAAAAGAAACTGCCTGGTGTCATTGAATATCTTTGTCGTGGACGGTGACTGTCGAAGACAACTCTGGCTGAGTCAGACTTTCCAGGCGCAATAACCACACCATCGCGTGCGCGGCGTCGTCACCGCACATTTCCTGATGCGGGCGCAGGCTGGTGCAAACCTCCGGACGCTCCGGCTTGCCAAATAACAGGCAACGATTGTCCGCCGTCAATTGAACGCAACGCACACCTGCCGGCTTGCCTTGCGGCATGCCGGGAATGGGCGATGAAATCGAAGGCGCGATGCAACACGCCCCACAACCAATGCGACAAGTCATCGAAATGCAATGCAGGTTTTCCAACCGGCACGGTTTGGCTAATGCCGCGCCAAAATCGTGTATTGAATCGTCATCAACGCTTGTTTGACCGCCGTGACGGCGGCGTTGAATTGTGATTCGTGAACCAGCACGGCGTCCGTGCTGTAAGTCGAAATGCTCAGAATGCAGACCTCGGCTTCGGCCAGTGCGCGACTGACTTCGGCAATGAAACCGACAACGGAAAAATCCATCACCGTGTCGAAGCGGATCATTCGCCAATCGCCGCGCGCCTGTGCCTGGGGAAATCGCGGGGAAAGTTTTCGCCAGCAATCTTCGGCAACCATCAACGTGACTTCCTGCTTGTCGCGAATCAGCGAGACGAAGCTTTCGGCGTCGGTCACGGCTTCAGGCAAACATTCCACCGCCGCGCGGTAATCCGCTGGCGGCAGGCTGGCGACAACATAGCGTGTTTGAGGCAGGTAAAGTTGAATGGACATGGCTTTACTTGATGCTTTACTCGATCACGGCATAAGCGCGGACTGGAAAGGAGCCTACGCCGCGAAATTTGACCGGCACGCAATGAAACCGGAATCCCGACGACGGCAATTTTTCAAGCCGGCAAAGATGCTCGGCAATGGGAATTTCCGCTTGCAGCAGCAGCGTATGCGCGGGGCGTATCCCGTCCGATTGATCGTCAATGTTCAGCGAATCAATTCCAACCAATGCAGGTTGAACGGAGGCTAAGAACTCCGCCGCGCTCCGGGTTAAAAACGGAGCGTTTTCGCCGTATTGCGGCGTGCGCCAGTGAACATCCCAACCGGTGCGAATGAGTACCGCACGCCCACGCAAATCCGACCGGCGGACTTGCCCAACTTCAATCGCACGGCTTTGACGGTTGGTGACGTCAATCACCAATCCGGGCAAATCAGCCAGGCGTTCCAATGGCAAGTCCGCCAAATCCAGTCCGTTTTCAAATCGGTGAAACGGCGCATCCACATAAGTGCCAGTGTTTGCTACCATATCTATGTGGCCGATTTGAAAGGTCGTGCCCGGAGCATAACGGCCTTCGGAAACTCCGCGATTCAAATAATCTGAAATAACAGGAGCGGGCAATCCTGGGTAGGTAGTCATGCCCGCCTCGATTTCATGACTTACGTCAATCAGTTTTCGTGACACGGTTGCGTTTTCACCTCATCGCCGCTTGCGGCCAGCCGGATTTACGAAACTCCTGCTTCAATCGCGCCATCGCTGCTTCCACATCTTCCAACTTGCGCGGAATGGCGGCGGACATATTCACCGGATCGCCATTCGTAACCAGAATGTCGTCCTCAATGCGGACGCCGATGCCTTTGTATTTTTCAAACGCCGGACGAACCGCTTTGATAAAAGCTTCGTTTTTCGGCGTCTTCGGCAGCACATCCAGTGCGTCCGGGCGGATGTAAATTCCCGGCTCGACCGTCAAGACCATTCCCGGCGCGAGCGGCGTGCGGTAATCGCCCACGTCGTGAACGTTCATGCCGATCCAATGACTGGAACCGTGCATGTACCAGATGCGGAATTCGTCGTTGTCTTTGGAAGTAATCAGCCCGAGTTTGAACAGACCGTCCTTGATGATTTCCGCCGTCGCACCCTGCACCGATTTGGCGTCGAAAACCGAACCGACCAAATTGCCCGCGCGAACGCGATTGATCGAAGCGGTCTGCGCTTCGTAAACGATGCGATAAATGTCCGCCTGTTCTTTGGTGAATTTGCCGTTGATGGGAATCGTCCGCGTGATGTCTGCGGTGTAATGATCGAATTCCGAGGCGCAGTCCATCAGCAGCAAGCTGCCTTCGTCCATCCGCTCTTCGTTGGTGATGTAATGCAGCGTGGTGGCGTTCGCGCCCGCGCCAACAATGCAGGGATAGCCCCAATTGTCCGCGCCGCGCCGCTTGAAGGTGTATTCAAACTCCGCCTGAATTTCGTATTCGTGCATCGCCGGCGCAGCCACTGCGAAAACGCGATGAAAAGCTTCCGCCGTAATGTCCACGGCGTGTTGCAGCAGCTTCACTTCCCAGGGCGATTTGTTGAGACGCAATTCGGCAAAGAGCGGCTGACTGATACGGACTTTCAGCCCGGCGTTGGCCGCTTTGATGTTTTCAGCAAACTCGTGCTCCTGGCGGTATTCGCGTAAATCACGGCCTTGCGGCGTCAGCAAATAGATTTCCGCTTGTTCGTTCTTGGCGGCTTCGATCAAGGTTTGAAACTCGCTTTGCCATTGCGCCGCCAATTCAGCATTCGGTTTGGAAAAATTGCCGCGTTTGGCGATCGCGGCCTCGGCGCGCGGCGCGAGCGTTGCCAAAAAACCATTCAGCAACTTCAAATCCCAAACTTCCTGAACCCCACTGCGGCGACGGGCTTCGTCATTGCTGAGCATGTGCCCCGTCCAGGTTTCGCGGCGGGCGTCGCGTTCCGGGACAAACAAAATCTCTCGCGTTTTCTTTGCGCCGGGGATCAGCACTAATGCCGCGCCGTCCTGCTTGATGCCGGTCAGGTAATAAAGATTGTTTTCCTGCCGGTAATGGTAATCCACATCGAAGGTGTAAATGCGCGGTTCGGTGCTGAACAACACCATGACGGCCTTGTCGCCCATCCGCTTCATCACTTCCTGACGGCGTTTGGCCAGCTCGTTCAGCCGATCCGTTTCCGCGATCTTCGGCGCGGGCGGCGCGATTCGCCAAATTTCCGCAATAGGTTCGATAGCGACAGCGCGAATTTGCGCCAGCGGCAGCGCAGTCAGAATCAGACCGGCCAGCATCAAGACGGAAACAACAACGCCTATCCGCAGGCGTTTGGAACTCGTGTTCATAAATTCACCTCAGTTGCTCAGTTGAATTCAGGAGATTTTGATCAGGAGCCATAACAGTACCACGTGAAACGACCACAGCATAAGCGCGTAAGGCAGTTGGAACTTGATGACGCCGTATTGATCGCGCAAATTCAGCAGCGCCGCCGGCACGATGTTGAAATTCGCGGCCATCGGCGTCATCAGCGTTCCGCTGGAACCTGCCGTCAAAGTGATGATTGCCGCCATCGCCGGATTGACACCGAAGGGTTTGATAATCAGTGGAACCAGCACGCCCGTCGCAATCACCGGAAAGGCCGCGAATGAATTGCCCATCACCATTGTGAACAGCGCCATTCCCAAACAATTCGCCAGCACCAGCAGAAACAAATTGTTGCCGGGAATGATTTGTTGAATGCCGGCGGCAATCAGGTCGCCGACTTTGGCCGCCGTGAAAATGACGCCAAGCGAAGCCAGCAATTGCGGCAGGATGTTGACCGCGCCCATTGCTTCGTTCAGCCGCCGCCCTTCGTTCATCATCACACGCCAGGTCGAACCCGTCAGCCGCAAGCCAATCAGCATTGCCGCCAATCCTCCAAACCCAAGCCCGACCAGCGCGCCGCGATTGGCATCCAATCCCAACCGCCGAAACACAATCGCAAACCCAGACGTCACCAGCGGAATCGCCAGCACCGGAATGAAAATTCGATTGCCGGGAGCGCGGACATCCTGTCCGCCGCTGGAAGCGCGAGCGTCTTGTCCGCCCGCCTTCACACGCCCCAGCCCGTCAATCGCCACCAGCGACAAGACCAGCAATCCCGTCAACCAATACGGCATCACGCTGCCGAACGCGAAGATCACTCCCAGCACCAGCCAAAAACATCCGCTGCCGATGCGCCGCGAATTACTCCGATCCGTAAACGTCATCGCGGCAAATACAAACAGCACGATTCCGGTGAAAACATAGACCGTATCCAGGCTGAAGAGTTTTGCCGTCATCGCTTTCCCTCCGTCTTCAGCCAACGATCCAACCGCCAGAATTGCACCGCCGCCAGCAGAATCGAAGCCGCGACCACCGGCAGCGTGTACCAAACCAAATCCCACAGGCCGACGGCAAAACCCAGCCCCTGCATTACGCCGGCAACCAGCAAAATTCCAGCTTGCACCGGCGACAGATTCTGTCCGTAAAAGTTGCCGTAATTTTCAGCGGCGGCATTGGCGGCTTTGATTTTTTCAACCGCTTGCACGGAGGGTTCAGTCCCGCGAGCGTTAGCGAGCGAGGTCTGCGCCGCGCCAAGCGACATCGGAAAGATCAACGGTCGAACAAACGACGGATGCCCGTTCAGCCGAATGCCCATCAGACCGTGCAGCACGCGAAAGAGTTGATAAACAATCTGCAACCGTCCAACCGTCGCCGCGCGAATCCGCCGAATCAAGGCCGCCGATTGCTCCTGCAAACCGAAGCGTTCCGCCAATCCGATGGCCGGAAGCGTCAGGATAAACAAGGTCATCAACCGGTTGTCGGCGAAAGCTTTGCCCAAAGTGTTGACGATTCCGGTCTGCCCCGGTTTCGTCAAAAACGGCAGTTGCCGGAAAAATCCTTCGTCAGAAAACAGCGGCAGTCCGGCGACGATTCCGGTCGCCAACGCCGCCACAACGACAACCAACGTCGTCCGCAATTTCAACGCAATGCCGACAACGATGATGACCACGCCGATGAGTTTGAGCAGGTCTGATGCGTGCAAGGGAGAACCTCCTTGAAGCTTGACGTTCAAATTATGAAGTGAGTAAATCGCGGCGCTATTGATACCACTTCATTTCACCAAACCGAAGGCACATTCACAGGAGAATTCATGAACTATCGCACTTTAGGCAGAACCGGGATTGAGGTTTCCGAAGTCGGCTACGGCGCTTGGGGCATCGGCGGCGTTCAATGGACGGGCGGCGATGACGATGAAGCGCGCCGCGCATTGAATCTGGCCATTGACCAGGGCTTGAACTTCATTGACACCGCGCTGGCATACGGACGCGGCCACAGCGAAAAACTGGTCGGCGAAGTCGCCCGCGCGCGCAGCGAACAAATCACCATCGCCACCAAGATTCCGCCAAAAAACCAAACCTGGCCCGCGCGCGCCGTGCCGCTCGCGGAAGTCTTTCCCGCCGACTACATCATCGAATGCACGGAAACCAGCCTACGCAATCTGGGCGTTGAAACCATTGATTTACAGCAACTGCATGTCTGGCACGATGACTGGGCCGAGCAGTCGGAATGGATCGAAGCTTTGTTGAAGCTGCGCGAGCAAGGCAAGGTGCGTTACTTCGGTATTTCGATCAACGACTATCAGCCGGCGAACGTCATCAAAGCCTTGCGCACCGGCCACATTGACGCCGTGCAAGTGATTTACAACATCTTCGAGCAAGCGCCGCAGGATGAGCTGTACCCGGTCTGCCAAGAACTGAACATCGGCGTGCTGGCGCGCGTGCCCTTTGACGAAGGCGGACTGACCGGTGCAATCAAGCCGGACACGGTTTTCCCTCAAGACGATTTTCGTTCGTGGTTTTTCCGTGGCGACCGTAAGCAAAAGGTCTTTGATCGCGTCGAACAATTGAAAACTTTGCTGGACACAGAAGCCACGACGCTGCCGGAACTCGCCCTGCGCTTCACGCTCAGCCACGACGCCGTCAGCACCGTCATCCCCGGAATGCGTTCGACCAAACACGTGACGGCGAATATTGCCTGCTCCGACGGCAGAAAGCTTTCGCCCGAATTGCTCGAACAATTGAAAACTTTCGCCTGGGATCGCACGGGTGATTGGTAGGCGATGAGATAGAAGGTTTGTCCAATTTGCGATTTTTGCCAAACCGATAATGATTGGCTAGAATCCGCGCGTCGTTGCAGCGGCAACGTCACCGCACTCCGCGATCAATCGCGCAATCAAAAATAGACTCAGAAAAGTTTTGGGCGAAGCGCGCGCGCCTCGCCCGCACCTAAGCAAAGGAAGGCTATGAACAAGCAAGATTCAGTTTCGCGCAGAACCATCGTCAAAGGCGCGGCTCTTACCGCCGCTGCTTCCACCTTCAACATCGTCAGCGCCAAATCGGTTCGCGGCACAACAGCCAACTCCATGGTCGAAGTCGGCTGGGTCGGCAACGGCGGACAGGGTACGCGCGACGCCCAATTGCTCGAACAAACCGGTCATGCCAAGATTGTAATGGTCGCCGATTACTTCAAAACTCAAGCTGATAAGGCGGCCAACAGGTTCAAAGTTGACGCTAAAAATGCCCATGTCGGCATTGACGCCTACAAGGAAGTCATCGGCTCGAAAGTGGACGCCGTGTTGCTGACCACGCCGCCAGGTTTCCGTCCCGAACATTTCAAAGCCGCTGTCGCCGCCAAAAAACACGTTTATGCCGAAAAGCCTGTCGCTGTTGACGCGCCCGGCTGTCACACCGTGCTCGAAGCCGGCGACAAAGCCAAAATGCAAAATCTGACGGTTGTCATTGGGTTGCAACGC
>CAZRXE010000784.1:0-6365 GCA_964603695.1 uncultured Heliomicrobium sp. | reverse complement strand
GCAGTTTCATTCCTTTACCTCAATTGATTTACTCGGCAGTCAACACAGGGCTAGAATCCGCCCACTATGAAATACAAAGAATTCGTTTCAGAAGTCAGCTACGAGTTTAACGGGCAACCTCGAATCGCTTATCGCGTTGCTGGTTCGCGCGTGTCGCTTGACTCAGTCCTCGGTGCTTATCGTCGCGGTGAATCGCCCGAAGAAATCATAGACGGCTTTGAATCACTCTCGCTTGAGCAGGTCAATAACGCGATTACCTTCTACCTTGCCAATCGGGAGGAGATTGACGAATACCTGCAACAGAGCGAAATCGAAGGCGAAATCATCAGTCGTCAAATCAACGAAAAATTTCGCGCTGAAAAGCCGGAACTTTATCAACGGCTGATGGCAGCCAAACAACGTAGCTGTAAATCAGCAGCCTAATCTTTCAGCCACGCCATGAAAATTCGTTTTCAAGCGGATTACGATTTGCGCTCCGCCATTATCAAAGGTTTACGCAATTTACGCCCGGCGATTGATTTTCAAAGCGGCCACGAAGCCGGACTTGAAGGAATACCGGATAGTGAAGTGCTCGCCATTGCCGCCCGCGAAGGCCGGATGCTGGTAACGCATGACTTTGCCACAATGCCAAACGAATTCGCCGAATTCCTTTCCATTCGATCAAGCCCTGGCGTGATCCTTATCCCCCAACATTTGCAGATCGGCATTGCAATCGAAGAACTTCTCACACTCTGGGAAACATCCGATGCGGAAGAATGGGTCAATACCATCTTCAAGATTCCTCTCTGAAAATGTAATCCGCCAACAACTCGGCGGCACTCGCCACGCCCTTGAATCCCGGAAAGGTGTTGATGTCCACAACAAAAGGCTTGCCGTCGCTGGTAATCACATCCACGCCATAAAGCCCGACACCGAACGCTTTCCCGCATTTCAGAGCGATTTCCTTCATTTCGCCGTCAACCTCAAACGGTTCGCCGAGCTTGTCTTCCAACGTTTTCGGCGGCCAGACGCGCCGCACGCCGAAGACTTCTTCGCCGATGACATACAGTTTGTGATCGAGTCCGTCAGGTTGGTGAAAGCGTTGCGCGAAAAATAAACCTTCGTCGCTTGTCACGGTTTCCAGCTCTTCGGCGGTATGGATGATGCGCACACCACGGCCTTGCGACGCGGCCCAAAATGGTTTGACGACCAGCGGGCCTGCCGTCAAAGCATCGGCAAGCTGATCGGCTTTGGCCGCAAAAAAGGTTTCCGGCAGCGGCACTCCCGCTTCGAGCAGCAGTTTGGTGGAGATGATTTTGTCGCGCATGGCGACGACGGTTGGGTATGGATTCAAAATCTTCGCGCCCGCCGCGTGCAGAACTCCGGCGAAGCTCAAGGCGGATTCGGTGCCGGATTTCAGCAAGTACAAATCGCAATCGGGTTTGATGTCGGCGACGTTGATCGCTTGATCGTCTGGATAAAGCTGTTCGACCGTGACGCCGCGCGCGGTCAGTAAACAGATGGTTTCCTGCATGACCGAACCGGTTTTGGTCGCCTTTTCGCGTTTGGTGATGACGCCTATTTTCATCGGTGTTTTTTCGACAGGATTGACAGGATTTGTTTTCAGGATGGATAGGATTCTTTCCTGAAAATCCTGAACGAATCCTGTCAATCCTGTCCATGTTTTTGCGCCTGAAGAACGACGTATTCGGCCAGTCGTTCGTTGGCCGCAGGCACGTTGGTGTAATTCGGGTAATCGTTGATTTCGATGATGAGCACGCCGGCGTCGGTTTCGATGCAATCCACGCCGAACAAATCCAGGTCGAACAGTTGCCCGCAGCGGCGGCCAAGCTGCTCAAGTTCGGGCGTGATTTCGGCCAGACCTTCTTTGGCTTTGTCCATTTCAGCACTGGCGTTGAACGGCGAGACTTTGCGCACGGCCCAGATTTGATCGCCGATGCCGTAAAGCTTCAGGTCATAACCGTCGGTTTTAAAATACCGCTGTGCCAGCGCGACAGGCTCCGGCCAATCGGTGGCGGCCATTTCTTCGGGCGAATTCACGACCAGCAAACCGCGCGAATTGTCGCCGAAGATGGGCTTCAGAATGATGGGGTAGTTTTCTTTGGGAATGGCTTTGGCCAGTTGTTCAATGGTGGCGAAGTAGGTTTCGGGAATCGGCAAGCCGCTGCCGGCCAGCGCGATGGACATTTGGGCCTTGTTGTGGACGGCGGCGATGGCGGCCTGGCGATTGATGGTCAGCGTGCCGCTGCGTTCGGCCCAGTTGAGCAAGCCCAGCAGCGCCCAACTACGTCCGCGCCCGACAATTACGTCAAGCCCAGCCAGCCAGTGGTCGTCGCCCATGCGGTAAAAAGACTTTTGCGGATCAATGATGGAAACCTGATGGCCTTGCGCGACCAGTTCATCGCTTAGCCCAGTGGGTTGGCTTTGCGCCAGATAACGCGCTTCGGCCAAAACTCCGATTCTGAGTGGAGAAAACATTCGGAAAATCCTCGGAATTTGAGAGAACGATTGCGAAAAGATCGAAACAATAGCGGGTCAATGTTGGCGGGGGGCGGTTGTTTGTCTTAAACAGCGCGGGCGATTATAGCCGCGAGTCTTACACGGTCAAGAACATATTCCCAATTGTCTGGATAAATTCCGGTGCTATACTCCCCGCCGTTTTCGCCTGCTTAATACTCGCATTTAGAGGAGTCTATCGGATGAGCTTGCGTGGGGAACTCCATTTGACCATTAATGGCGAGCCGCGCACCATTGCGCTCGAATCGCCAAAATTCACCATCGGGCGCGGTCCCGAAAATTCACTTTGTTTGCCGGTTTCCGTTGTTTCTCGCCTGCACGCCGAAGTCATTCGGCTGGGAGAGGATTATGTTTTGCGCGACCAGGGTTCGACCAATGGCAGCTTTATCAATGGCAGCCGCGTCACCGAACTGATGCTCACCGACGGCGACCACATACGTTTCGGCACGAACGGACCGGAAATGTTTTTTCGGATCGTTGAAAACGAAAGCGGCCAGGTTATCTCGCTTGCGCCGCCGAAAAACGTCACCACCAGTTTGATGGACTCGCTGATCCAGAAGGTGGAAGGCGTGCAAACGGATGTTTGTGAAGAAGCCAATGCCCGGCAGTTGCTGGCCGAAGGCTATTTGAATAAAGGCTCCCACGACCGCGCGCTAGAAGCGTTGGCGAAATACAACGACCCCACCAATCTGAGCGCCCTGCCTGTGTCCTCGCGCGCCGCCGTTTTGTTGTGGGTGGGGCGTGTTTACCTGGAACGAAAACAACTGGAACTCGCCGTTGACGCGCTGGAACGCAGTTTGAGTTGTTATCAGCAAACCGGCGAAGGCAAAGGCGATGACACAGGGCTGGCCGCCGTTCACGCTTCGTTGGGGCGTGCGCTGCTTAACAAAGGCGAACTACTCACTGCGCGCGATCATTTGCATCGCGCCCTGCTCAGCAGCCGCAGGGCAGGGAACGTGCGTTGGCGCGCCGAAGCGCATTACCTGCTGGGCAAGGTGGACTGGAAAGAAGGTGATTTTGAAGGCGCGCGTTACAACTGGTCGCGCGCCGCGCGGTTGTCCGAAGAAAGCGGCGATGCGTTGCTCGAAGCCCGTGTGCAATTGCAACAGGCGCTGGTGCTTTACACCGAAGGCAAATTGAAAGAGGCCATTCCAGCTTATCAAGCCGCCATCGAACGCCTTTCGCCGACGGGCAACATTCGGCTGTTGCTGAAAGCTTACAGCAGCTTGTCGCGCGTACTGGCGCGGTTGGGTTCGTGGCGGGCGATGGAAAAGCTGCTTGACGACCGCTTGGAACTTGCCCTGCGATACAACCTGCAAAAGGCCGAAGCTGTTGCGCTGACCGATCTGGCCGAACTGAAATTGTTGAAGGGGGATTTGATCGCCGCGCGGCAAACCATTGAACAAGCGGTGCAAACGCATGGCAAAACCGTTTATGCCCGCACGCAAAGAATTATGGGTCGCGTGATGCACGCCAGCCGGCGCGTGGCCGAAGCGCTGGAGGCTTTTGAAAAAGGCCTGGCCGCTGCGCGCGAAACCGGTGCTATCGAGGAGCAGGTGCTGATCGGTTTCGAGTTGGCGACGATGCACGCCGAAAGCGGCGACACGATGAGTGCGCTGCAACAACTGGAAGCTGCCGAAGCTGCGACTTCGCTCGATCCGGCGCTCAACCTGATGGCGCGCGCGCTTTACACGCGCGGGGTGATTCACGCCGCTGCCGCACAACACAACGAAGCCAGCCGCTGTTTCAGCCAGAGTCTTTCGATTTTCCAAACCATCGGTGACCAATTTCGCGCCGCGCTCAGTCACGCGGCAATCGGCGAATTGCGATTGAATCAGCGCCGCCCGGAATCCGCGCGCGCACATTTGGAAGAAGCTTTGACCTTGTTTGCCAAACTCGGCGCGATGGCTGAAATGCGCCGCGTGGAAGCGCGGCTGACTTCGGGAACATTGTTCGATGTGCAGCCCGCCATGACTTACGCCTTGCCCGCGATGGGCGGCACTGCGCAATTGTCTTTAGCGCATCAGGCAAAAACCGGCGGCTTGTTGACCGCGCCGTTGCCCGGCGTGCAGCGGATTCTAGTGGCCGTTTCCAGCGATGAATTGGCGACGCTGTTGCATCGCGGCTTGGAAGTTGAAAACTTCTTCGTTGACCGCGTGCAGAATGGCCGTGAAGCCTTGGAACGCGCGCTTCATCCCGCCGGGAACGGGGGCCAGTCTTATCAACTGCTGCTGCTGGATGCGTTGCTGGAAGCCAAATCCGGTTTCGACATCTGCCGCGAGTTGCGAAAATCCAAGTGTGAAACGCCGGTCATTCTGCTGGGCGGCAGGCAGGGCGTCGAAGACAAGATCGAAGCTTTGCAGGCGGGCGCGGACGATTTTTTGAGCAAGCGAAACCTGGTCTTTGAAGAATTGCTGGCAAAGATCGAAGCGTTGTTGAGGTAGTCGAGGTACGAACGTGCGAACCATCATCATCGGAGCAGGACGTGTAGGACTGGGGGCTTTGGGAGTGGCGCTGGCCGCGCAGGGGCACGAAGTTGTTTTTGCCGCGCGCCGCGAACCCATTGTCCATTCCATCAATCAGCACGGTTACAACGTGGCGACGAAAGGCGTTGTGGAAACGCGTATCGAAGTTCGCGGCGTGCGCGCGGTTGTCATGCCTGGAGAAGCCTTCGCTCAGGAAGTTGCTCGTGCCAATCAAATTTATACATCCGTGCGCCCGGACAACTTGCCGGAGATTGCCGCCATTCTGGCTGAAGCGATTCTTTACCGCGTCAAACTGGGCGTGAAAACTCCACTGGATATTTTCTGCTGCGAAAACCTGAAAAACGCCGGCTCACAGCTCGAACGTCTGGTGTTTGCCAACATCCCGTTTCAATTCGCGCAAGCGGTGCAGGATTGGGTTGGATTTAACGCGGCCATTTCCGACCGCATCGTTTCGGGGCAGGAGTTCGACGAAACCGGGCGGCTGTTTATTACTGCGGATGCCGGCGGGGACGTGTTGTTCGACACCTTGCAGGTTAAAGGCGATTTCGATTGCCGGCCGCCGTTCAAAGGCGTGGACAACTTTCCGGCCGGCATCGAAGAGAAGCTTTACATACTCAACTGCGGCCACGCCGTCTGCGCCTACCTCGGATTTCAAAAAGGCTACCAGTACATTCACGAAGCGATGGCCGACGACGGGATTCACCGCGCGGTGGTTGGAGCAATGCTCGAAGCCCAGCGCGCGCTGCACTGCAAACACGGGCGGACACTTCATTATGGCAACCTGATTAACGAACTGCTCGCCAGTTTTTCCAACGCCGCGTTGATGGATACCATTGCCCGCGTCGGACGCGACCCCGTGCGCAAATTGCAAGCCGACGACCGGCTGATTGGCCCGGCCAAACTCGCTTATCGTTACGGCATTGAACCGACTTACCTGATTCAAGGTTGCGCGGCGGCGCTGGGATTTTCGCAATCCGGCGATGCGCAATCCGCCGAACTGCAAAAGCTGGTGAAAGAGCAGGGCGCGGAAAACGCGCTGGATTTCATCTCTCAGCTTCGCGTCTGGAATCCCATCTCAAAACTGATTCGCGAAGAAATGAAACGTCAGGCTGCGAACTGATGCGAAAAACAAAAAGCCTCAAGGCGTACTGCATTGCCTTGAGGCGTAAGTTAGTTTGGCTAGTGGTAATGGTGTTGCCTCAGAAACTTTATTCGTCAGCCGTCCTGAAACTGATTTGCGGAATGAGTGCCTGACCTTTTATCAAACGCAACGACGGATCTTTCAGAATATCAGCTGCTTCCGTGTTCAATTCGGATTCCCGCAATTCCTTGTACTTCCCATTGGCATAAAGCAGCAGATAA
>CAZRXE010000783.1:0-4343 GCA_964603695.1 uncultured Heliomicrobium sp. | reverse complement strand
GCTGGATGTCAGCGTCACGCTGCCGCCCGCGCAGAAGGTCGTCGGGCCGCCCGGCGTGATGGTCGGCGTTGCCGGAATGGGATTGACCGTCACCGTCGCGCTGCCGCTGCCGGTGATGGCGCAGCCGTTTGCGTCCTGGCTACCTGCCGCAACGGCATACGAGGTTGTACTGCCCGGGCTGACCGGGAAAGTGAGGGTCGGGCCGGCACCGGTCTGAGTGCCGCCGCCGTTTGTCAGCGTGACTGTGTAAGGAGCCGTGCCGCCGCTCACCGCCACTGTGACGTTGGTCGTCGCGACGCCGCAAAACGTGCCGCCTCCGCCAACCGTGCCGGTGATGGTCGGACAGTTGTTGCAACCTGTCGCACAATTCGCCGTCCGGACTGATAGCGAGACGCCGTCAATCCGCCAATTGGGATTGGCGCTGGCGGTCGAAGAGTCCCACCCCGCACGCCAACGGAACAACAGAGTTTGACCGGCGAATGAATTGGGCAAGTTCAAGGTTGAAGTGCCGTAAGCAGATTGCCCGAAACAGAAGGCCGCCTGGCCTCCTAGCGGATTGCTGAAACCGCTGCTGACCGTGCCGTTGTAACCGCCTGCGCTAAAGCTGCCGCCGACGGCTCCACTGGTGACGTTGTTGAACGTCGTGCCGCCATCCGAACTCAATTCCAACACGCCGCCATCAAAGCAAGTAGTGGTTCCTTCGAAATTGCGGGTTTGCCGGAAGCTCAATTGAATGTTGCTCGCCCCTGCCGGAATGGCAATGGCCGGCGAAATCAAGCTGTTGGAAGCCACGCTTGTGGTGCCATTGGTAAAAACCGCATTCGGCGCGGTATCCGGCGTGGTGGCTGTCGTGGCGAAAAACGCCGGCGGGTTAGCGCCCGTCCGGGCGGTTGTCCATCCGGCAGGCAAGGCCGGAGCCGTCACGCCGTCGAAATTCTCAGAAAACACAGAGGTCGGAGTTAGGCTTTGCCCAATCACGAGGGTGTAAGTGAAAGTGCCGAGATTGAGCGCGCCGTCCTGCAACTGTAACGACAGTGTAAGCGTGCTGCCGCAGGCGGCCAGCGGATCCACCGTGAAAGTGAATGACTGGCTCGCCATGCCGCCGAGCGCGGCGATGACGCCATAGCTTTGCGGGCCGCTGGGAGCGAGCACGCCGCCCGTTGCCAGCAAGGTGCCGACCGCATTCGTGGTCGCGCCGTCTCCGCTGTTGATGAGGCCCAGGCTGACCGTGACCTGTTCGCCCGGATCAATGATGTTGTTGGAATTGCAGGTATCCGCCGTCAGCGTCGCACCGTTGGCCGACAGATTGCTTAAACCACTCCCATCAATCTCGGAAACGATCAGCGCAAAATCCTGATCGAGTGCCGAAGCATTGCCCGGCACACCATCGGAATTGATATTGGTCGCAGTCACCGTAATCGTGACAGTGCCGCTCGCCGCTCCGCTCAGATAAACGCTTTCGACGTTGTTGATCGCATCCGCCGTACCGCCGGTGACGGAAACGTTGCTGGTAAAGACATTGCCCAGGTAGGTGTTCGCGCCGTTGACGACGGTCAGATCAAGATTGTTCTTGGCCGCCGAACCGGTGGTCGAACCGGGCGCGTCCGTCCAGGCCAGCGTAATCCGCATCAGCTTGTTGGGCGTGGCCGTGACCGTGAATACGCGCGTTTGACTGGTGGCTGTGAACAGATCATCCCCCACCTGGTCGCGCAACAGCAATGCGTTCGTCACGCTGTCCAGGGTGCGGTTCAAATCCATCAACCCCATTCCCTGATTGTTGGAATAAAAGGTGTCGTTCGCGCCTGTGCCGCGCAGGTATCTGCCGCCGTTCATCAACACGGCTTTGGTCATTGCCGGACTGGGCGTCGTCAGACCGCGATTGATGAAATGCTGGCGCACCAGCGCCGCGCCTCCGGCAACCGCCGGAGTCGAATGGCTGGTGCCGGACGATGCCGTGTACCATTGCTGCGTGGTCGGGAAGAAATTGCTTCCACTTGGGCCGGCGCAAACGCCGTTGGCATTAAAGCAGGCGTTTGCCGAGCCGTTGGCGACCGCCGGCGGGAAAGCCCGTTGGCCTGCCGTTTGGGCAACGCCGCCGGAAACGTGCGTGCCGGGCGCGACGATGTCCGGTTTCTTGCGACCGTCGGAGGTCGGGCCGCGGCTGGAAAAACTGATGATGTCGTTCAAACTGTCCGCGCCGGAATCTGCGACTCCGCACTGATCCGCGCCGCCAAACGCCTGCACGTTTTCCGACGCACCGACCGTAATCACGTTTTTCCCCGTACTGGGCGAACCAACCGTATTCGCGCCGGAGCCGTTATTACCCGCTGCAAACACGATCACCATTTCCTGATTGCCTGCCGTGGCATTGGTTGAACCGGTGGGCTGAGCGTCGCGCACCAGCGCGTCATACCGTTGGGAATCGGTTGTGTACGAATTTGCCGATGATCCCCAGCTATTCGAGCTAATGCGCACGCCGTCGTTGTAGGCCATGCTTTGCAGATTTTCGTAGTTCGGGCTGGTAAAAGTGCCGGGGTCAAAAATGACCGACGAACCGATTTTGACGAACGGATTCACGCCGATGCCGAAACGGAATCCGCTGGCATCCACAAACGGAAAGGCATTGAACGGCGCGCCGCTCGGCACAAACCCGCCGATGATGTGCGAGTTCAAGGTTCCGTGGCCGTCGCATCCCTGCAAGGTGCTGCCGCTGTTGGGCGTGCCGACCAACCGGTTATAAATAATGCGGCTGAGGCCGGTCACGTCGCCCGATTTATACAGCCCGAAATGGTTGGGCAAGGTCGTCGCGTTATCAACGCCGCTGTCAGAAACGTCCACGGCAAAGCCGGAAGCGTCAAATTGCCCCTGGGTGAATCCCTTGCTCGCCAGCCAGGCCATGTAATCGGTTCCCGTCATCGGAGAGTTTCCGCTGATGTTGCCGGAAACAATCAGGTTCTGCCGCTCATCCAGCTTGACGGGGTCGGTGTAAATCTGAATGGAGATGACATCCGGACGCTGCGCAATCTGCTCAACGCCGGCCTGCGTCAGCGCCACAGTGAGATTGACGTAATGCAGATAAGACGCAGACGCTTTCATCGGCGCGGTTTGCACTGCTTCAAGCTGTTTCAACGTTTCGGCGTTGGCCGTCGCGTCCTGCAACAACTGCACGTTGAAAAAATTGATCGTCGAACCGGACTTTCCTTCTTGAGCCTGTTGGCCTTCGCGTTTGTAAACCAGCGGATCAATGCGCATCGCCCCGCCGTATTCGGCGTCCCATTGAATCGGGCTGCCGGACAACGAACCGGCGGATTGCACGCGCGTCATGGCCGCGAAATCGCCGTAAACCAGATAGGTATTGCTGGGAATGTAATCCACGATTTGCAGCCCGGAATTCAGCAGCAAGGCATACCACTCCGGTTTGATCGGCCCGTTGAATTTAACCAGGCGCATCTGTTTGCCGGAGAAACTCCTGACCGGCTGCCGCATTGCCCGTCCGTCCGAACTGTTCACATTAATCGGCCCGGCATTCAGGTAAATCACATCCGGGTCTTGAGCGACGGAAACATCCGCGACGGCCTGATTGGCCGCCGAATTATTCGTCAGTTTTTTGGCTGAGTCGTTTTGCGCGCTTGAAACAAAAAACACCTGCGTTAGAACAAACGCGCCAAGCATTGCCAACCCAACACCAAACATCAACGTGCGAGGAAGATTGAATTTCATTCGCTAGTCATCTCCTTGAAACGGGGAACCACTTCATTGCCTTTGGTCGAGTGGTGGAACCACCGACCGGTATTGCCGAAAACCATTGCTTGCCTCTTAATCAGCCGACGACACATCTCGGCGTACCCGCGCCTTTACGGACGTACCGCCGGGACGCCGGAGCGTGAGCGCACTCAAGTGAAAACGGCCATAAGCTTTATTGTTGAGGATGCCGAAAAGGCATCATAAAGACGCTCGCTGCCTTACTATTCTTCCGATACGCTGCGCTTGTCCGCCCAATTCTTTAGTCCGGCTCAAACGTTGAGGGGCGTATCCGAAGCGTCACCGACTTTAATGGCAGCCCCTCGTTTTGGCAAGCTGGTTTCGGGGAGTTCAGCCGACTGATTTTTCAATAAATTATCAGCCGGCTTCCAAATAAAAAAGCAGGGGCGAGATGTTCAATCTCGCTCCTGCTTTTAAGTCGCCTTTTCCAATAATCAAAGTTTTAATTTTTCCGCGCCGGAACAGGCGTATCGCCGTTCTGGCCGTGGATGCGGGTCATCAGCTTGTTGTCGCTGCTGCGCTGGATTTGCCAGCTTCCCGTCGCCGCTTGCCAGATGCCGGCGTCCGCTTTGCCGTCGCCG
>CAZRXE010000782.1:0-10105 GCA_964603695.1 uncultured Heliomicrobium sp. | reverse complement strand
ATATCGCGCGTCGAACGGCTGGCCTGCACGACCAGAATCGTGCCGTCAACGATGGTGGAAAGAATGATCGGATCGGTGACGTTAATCAGCGGCGGAGAGTCAACGATGATGTGATCGTAAAGCTGGCTGAGTACGCGCAGCATTTCCTTCATTCGTTCAGAGCTGACCAGTTCCGCCGGGTTGGGCGGAATCGGGCCGCAAGCCAACAACGAAAGATTCGGAATGGGCAAATCAACGATCAAATCGCTGAGCGCGGCGTTGCCGGAAAGATAATTCGACAAGCCGCGCGCATGGGAAAGTTTGAAGGCTTTGTGAACCGCCGGGCGGCGCAGGTCAGCGTCAATCAGCAAAACATTCGCGCCGAGTTGAGTAAGCGAAATGGCCGTGTTGACAGCCGTCGTGGTTTTGCCTTCGCCGGGTTGGCTGCTGGTGACGAGGATGATTTTGGGCGGATTGCCGGCGCTGGAAAGCAGCACGGAAGTGCGCAGCATTCTGTAGGCTTCGACGACCGAGGACATGCCGTCGAGCGTGGCCAGACCGTTGGTGCCGGTTTGCATGCTGCGCGGAGCCAGTCCGGCCACGGCTTTGTTCTGTTTGTTCTGAATGATTTTTTGTTTTTTGTTCGGCGTGCGCATGGTGTTGCTTTCCATTGCGGGAATCAGCGCCAGCGTCGGCAACTGAGTGGCGCGCGCCACGTCCTCGACGTTTTTGACGGTGTTGTCCAGGTATTCGAGCAACAAGGTCAATCCGACTCCGGCAATCAGGCTTAAAAACATCGCGATCAGAATCGCGCGCAAACGTTTAGGCCCGACGGGCGCATTCGGAATGCGCGCCGGATCAATGACTTTCAAATCGTTCTGCTGTTCATTGACCTGTATGTTCGCCTGATTGGTTTTCTGCAAAAAGTCGTTGTAAAGCGCGCGCGCGGTATCGGAGTTTTGTTTGAGGACGTTCAATTGAATCGCGGCCTGATTTTGCTGAATGGCTTCGTTGCGGGCTTGTTGCAGCGATTCGCGAATCAAGGCTTCATCGCGCACGGCGCGTTCGTAATCTGCCCTCAACCGTTCAGCCAGTTGTTTGGTGCTGGCCAGCACCAAACTGTCCAGTTCCTTGATCTGCTGTTGTGTTTCTAGAACTTTCGGATTTTCCGGTCCGAATCGCGAGTTGAGTTCCGCAGCCTTGAGTTGAAGCTTGCCCACTTCGTTTTGCCACTGCACGATGCGCGGATCGGAAAAGGCTTCGGGCAACTGCGCCACGCGGTCGCGGCGCACTTCTTCGTAAAGCGATTGTTTCAGAATGCGATCCGTCTCGGCCTTCAGCACTTCCCCGTAAAGCGTCGCCAGTTTGCTCACCGTCAGGCTTTGCTTTTCGTCCGCCGAAAAGAAATTGTGCGAACTGCTGTAATCGGCCAGCGCGCGTTCGGCTTGTTCCATCTGCGCGCGCAAACCGCGAGTGGTGCGATCCAGCCAGTTGAAGGAACTGGAGTATTTGGAGATTTTGTTTTGAAAACTGAAGTCCAAAAACACCTGCGCCACGCCGTTGGCGACGGCCTGGGCGATGACGGGATTGGTGTGGGAATAGTTGATGGCCAGCGCGCGCGTTTCGGGAATCTGGTCAACGAAGAGGTTGTCCTTGAGCAGTTCGACGTAAGGCGCAAGCCGTGCGCTTTCCGCCGTTGGGCGTGGAGTTTCTTGCGCCGGAGACAGATTGAGCGGCGGCGGAATGGAATTGCCGTTGTTGGGTTCGCCTTTGAGCTTGGCTGAAATCGTTTTGACAGCTTCAACGACCGACTTGCGGTTTTTGATGTCCAGGAATTGCGGGTTCTGGTCGAGCTTGAGCCGGACGATGACTTCTTCCAGCAGCGGATGCGTGCTGAGCATCAGCATTTCCGTCCTGACGCGCTCGCTGTCGTTGGTTTCGAGCGTTAGGCCGCCGACATTGACGCTGGTGCTTTGTTTGCTGATGGCGACTTTGGTGGTCGCCAGGTAAAGGGATTTCGTGCGGAAGGATTCGATGGA
Source organism: uncultured Heliomicrobium sp. (assembly GCA_964603695.1). GTDB lineage: Bacteria > Acidobacteriota > Blastocatellia > RBC074 > RBC074 > RBC074. The sequence continues at coordinate 8,087 of CAZRXE010000782.1, read as the reverse complement.
AACGATGGCCGTGGCAATCAGGACAATCGCCACCACCAGCCATTTCCGTTTGCGAATTTTGCGCCACAAGCCGCGCGGATCGAAACCGTCTTTCGCCGAGCTTGCGCCGTAGTTGTATGCCAGTTGTTCAAAGGAATTCGGCTTGGATACGCCGCTCGGTCGCAGCAATAAAGCCTCTTCCGCCAATTGAGGGAGTTCAGGATTATTTTTTTCTTCAGCCATGACGGAACCTTGGTGCGGCGCCGGGGCAAGTGGCGCGGCAACGGGATTGTCAAAGAGTTTGTGTGTAGTTTCAGCGGCTGACAAGCGTGGGCCGGTCGGGTGAAACCGGCCCTGCCGCCAAAGTTTATTTACCTGCGGCTTGCTTCGCGGCGTTCCGCGTAACCGTAATTGCCGTAGGTGGAAAGATACGAATCGTATCCTTCTCGTTTGATGTCCAGATTGTTCAGCACCACGCCGAAAATCTTCGCTCCAACGCTGGCCAGTTCCTGACGCGCGCGGCGAACGATGTCGCGCGTCGAGCGCCCGGCCTGCACAACCAGAATAGTGCCGTCCACCATCGTCGAAAGAATCACCGGATCGGTGACGTTAATCAGCGGCGGCGAATCAATCAGTATGTGATCGTATTTTTCGGATAGCACTTTCAGCAGACTTTTCATTCGCTCCGAACTGATTAACTCAGCCGGATTGGGAGGAATCGGGCCGCAGGGTAACACGGACAGATTCGGAACCCATAACTTATGGATCAACGGATCAATTTCCACCTGCCGCGAAAGGAAGGTTGAAAGCCCTTGCGACTGACCCATCTTGAACACGCGATGCACGGTCGGACGGCGTAAATCCGCGTCAATCAGCAACACGGAAGAGCCGAGTTGCGACAGCGAAATCGCTGTGTTGATAGCCGTAGTGGTTTTGCCTTCGCCCGGCTGACCACTGGTGAACAGAATGACCTTCGGCGGATTGCCGGCGGCGGACAGCAGCACCGAAGTGCGCAGCATTCGATACGCTTCGACCACGGAGGAAAGCTGGTCTAGCGTGACCAGCTTGGTCAGCTTGCCGTGTTCGCCCGAACCGGCGGAAGCGAAGTTCGGACTGATTTCGGTGCTGGGGCTGACTTCCGCTTTGTTCTTTTTCTTTTCCGCCAGCGCGCGCGGCGAAATGGTGGAGATAGCGGGAATCACTGCCAGCGTAGGCAACGCGGCCACGCGCTCCACGTCCTCGACGCTTTTGACCGTGTTGTCCAGATATTCGAGGAAGAACGCCAAACCCATTCCGGCAATCAAGCTGACGAGCAAGCCAATCAGAATCGTGCGGAACCGCTGCGGGCCAATCGGCGATTTGGGGGTTTCGGCGGTTTCAACAATCTTCAGGTTGTTGTGTTGTTCGGCCAGTTGCAAATCGGCTTGCTTGGTTTTGTTGAGAAAATCGGCATAAAGCGCCTTCGCGGTGTCGAGTTCTGCTTGCAACGTGCTGAACTGAATCGCCGCCTGGTTCTGCTGCACGGCCTCGCCTTTTGCCGCGTCCAGCGCGGTTTTGAATTCGCGCTCATCACGCACCGAACGGTCATAATCCGCTTTCAACTTGTCTTCCAGCGTCCGCTGATTGTCCTTCAGTTGATCTTTCAGGACTTTGATTTTTTGTTCGACGACAGCGACCTGCGGATTTTCCGGGCCGTATTTGACGCTCAATTGCGACTGTTCCAATTCCAGTTCGCCTAGCTTTTGTTTCAGCGTGCCGGTTCTGGCGTCGGAAAAAGCTTCCGGCAATTGCGCGGCGCGACCGTTTTTGACTTCCTCATAAAGCGACTGCTTAAGCATGCGATCCATCTCGGCCTTCAAAGCTTCGGAGTGCAGGCCGGAGAGTTTGTCTGTCGTCAGATTGCCCTTGCCGTCGGTCGAAAAGATGCCGTTGCGCTTGGTGTAATCGGCCACGGCCTGCTCCGCTTGCTGAACCTTCGCCCGCAGCTCGCGCGTCGAACGATCAAGCCAATCCGAGGTGCTGGAAAAATTGGAAGTCCGCCGCTCGAAGGTGCGGTCAATGAAATTCTTGGCGGCGGTGTTGACGACGGCGGCGGCCAGCGCCGGGTCCGTATGTTCGAAGGAAACTTCCAAAATATTAGTTTCCGCCATCGTCTCGACAGTCAGCTTACTGCGCAGAATGTTGACGAAAGGCCCAAGGCGGCGGCTTTCTTCCGGCGTGCGTTCTTGCAGGATGACGGTTTGCGATGCAATCAGGGCCTCCGACTGCTTGGTTTCCTCTTCCGCACCTTTGCCGGAAAACCGATCCCCGATTTGATGCAGAGCATCGGTCACGGATTTCTTTCGCATGCTTTCGATGAATTTCGGATCCTGATCCAGCTTCAAAAGCACCACGATGTCTTCCAGCAGCGGGCGACTTTTGAAAATCACTTTTTTGGTGTTCAGACTATCGGAATCTTCGAATTGAATGACCTGCTGATCTTTGGAAGTCACGACCACGGGTGTGTCCTTGGCCACTTCTATGCGGTTGGAAGCGCGATAAACGGACGGCGTGCGAAAAACTTCGACCGTCACCAAAATCGTGGCCACGGCGGCAATCGCCATTACCAACCACTTTCGCTTGCGAATGATGCGCAAAACTTCGCGCAGGTGAATGCCCGGTCCTTGTTCCGGGCCATATCCGTAACCATACGATCCACCATAACGGGGAGTGGCGAATGGGCGCATGATGGCTGATTCTTCGGGGGTTAATGGTTTATCAAGCTCTGTTCTTTCGTCTGCCATAAAATCCTTGTTTTTACCCTCTCACAGTTGGCCGTATTGATTGCCGTCTTGATTAGTTGATAGTTTTACGATTAACGCACCCCGATGGGAATGCGCAGCGCAAGTCCCGTCGCCATCGCCATTAACAACGCCGCCGACACTCCTTTGATGGCACTGTTCGGAACCAGCACCACATCGTTTGGATAAATCGGCATATCGTCTTTTCCTCCGCCCTTCATCACTTCCGCAATGTTGACCGGGATTTCATTGAACTTTCCGCTCAAAGGGTCTTCGCGAAAGATGATGCCTTTGTCCAGTTTCGCTTTGAAGTAAGTCCCCTGCGCCAGTGTGATAGCTTGGCGCAATGTCATGCCTTCCTTGAATTGATATTGTCCCCGCGCGCGAACTTCGCCAGCGACATAAAACACTTCCGCCGGAGGAATGTATACGACATCGCCCGGCTGAATCAGCACGTTTTGATCGAAGCGGCCTTTCATCAAACCGCCGATCTGCGCGCGCAACAGTTCATATTCCGTTTCGCCGATCATGCCGGCGTTCGATCCTTTGGCATTGTCCACGGCTTCGGAAACGGGCGTCGTTCTCACCTGCTCGGGCTTGCCGTCCGCTGTCTGACCGCGCATCTCGATCTTTTCCGGTTTGGCTTTGGTTTCGCGCACAACGTAAGCGATGGAACCGTGCTTTTCCTGCAACCCGCCGGCAATGGTAATCAGCTTGAACAGTGACGGCTTGCCTTCGATCACGTAAACGCCCGGCGATTTGACCGCGCCCTGAATGAAGAACGTGCGGCTGTTGTATCTGGTGATGGAGACGAAAACCTTGGGGTCTTTCAAATACCGCCCCTTCAATCCTTCCGTGATGATTTTGGCAACTTCCTCCGTGGTCTTGCCCGCGACATTCTGTTGTCCGAGATAAGGCATGGGAATGCTGCCGGAAGCGCCGATGCGGAAATTTCCAGATAGTTCCGGCGCGTCCTGAATGATGATTTCGATCACGTCGCTGGGCGCGAGTTGGTAATCTTCATCGGCGGAAATAATCACGTCCGGGCCGACACGCGGTTTGACCTGATTGGTCGTTTCGCCCCCACCCGCGTCGGTGGTTCGCGCGGGAGTTTGCGCGCTGGTGCGCGGTGGCGGATTCTGGCCCAACGCCGATGACGCCAGCAACACGCAAACAGACAAACACCAAACCGACAATCGTCCTAAGAACTGCTTCGCTGCAACAGATTTTGTTTTCACAACTAGACCCTCCATCAATTGCTTGAGCGCCTCAAGCCGCAAGGCTCGCGCGCACTGCCCGATTCATCAGAGCCGGGCCGACTTTGCCGCCGACAGCGGCGGAACCGATATTTGAAACAACCGCCGTCAACACCAGAAACAACAACGCGTTGGACGGCAACTGCAAATTGAAATCAAACAGGCTGTGGACGAGCATGGCCACCGCGCCCGCTCCGCAACCCAGCGCCAACCCAGCCATCATTTCATTGCGATGGCCGAGCGCACGCATCAAATCCCTGAAAAAAACCGCAATGAACCAAATCACCAACGCACCGCCGACGATGCCGCAATCCGCCACGATCTGTAAATAATCGTTGTGCGCCTGACTGACAATCAAACTGCCGTCGCGTTTGCCGTAAAGAAAATAGGCTGTTTCGTAAGCGCCCAACCCAATTCCGACCAGCCAGTTTTCCCTTATCATTTCCGCCGTATCGCGCCAAATCCAACCACGACTTTGAAAGAACGTTTCCTTGCCCGCGCCGCTTCGCGCTTGTGCGCTTAAATCAGTGCGCTGCGCACGTTCGATCACGGCGTCTCCGGCAACCCACCAAACGCCTCCGCCGACCGTCAACACAATCAATGCCACTGCCGCAAAACGCGGAGAAATTCCAAACAGCTTCCGGGTTCCTGATCTTTCCGCCGCCGGCTTCACGCCGAATGCGACAACGAACAACAATCCGGTCAGCAAACTAATCATTCCGCCGCGTGAAAGCGAAACGAACACCGCCACACTCATCAGTGCCGCAGCAAATCCATAAAAGAAGGAAAGCTCGCCGCGCACCGCCCGCGACAACATCAACGCCACCGGAATCGGCGCGATCATTTCCAAATAACCTGCGAAATGATTACGGTTGACGAATGGGCCGAGCGGAACTTCCACCGGAGCGCTGGATTCGATCAGCCAGTAATACTTTCCATTCCAGGTAAACTTTTGAATCAGTCCGAAAACGGCCAACGCCAGCCCGAAGATCACCAGAAAGTTTCTCATCCAGAAAAGACGTTCGGCTTCGACAAAAAATGTGGAAAAGAGCAGCAACGCCGTCAGCAAGGCGGCGATAATTTCCAGCGTCAGGCGCGTGGCTTCAACGTCCAGCGAGATGGCAAACCATTTGCCAGATGCGTCGGCCCGCGCGATGGTCTGTAAAAACGCAAAGCCAATCAGCGCCATCAACGGCCAGGCGACGGAAGTAATAACCAGCGTCAGGCGGCCTTCGATCAGGCATTTCACGCCCCACGACAAACACAACACAAGAATCAACAAATTGAAGAGCGCAATTGACCACGGCTCCACGGTTCCAAAAGCCAGCGCGGTAAAGGCGATTGCCAGCAGCAATCCGACGGAGATGAACGCATTCAGGAGTCCGACCGTCTTTTTCAGCATTGAATTCTTGTTTGGCACCAAACAATAACTCCGTTATAGCTCTGTCAGTTTGAAATCATCGAACCAGATGGTTCCGCGCGTCGGATCGTCATAACTGAATCGCGGCAGCCTGGCGATGGTGATGTAAGTCGCCACCGGCTGCGCCGGCGAAATGAACTCGCCCGCCAATCGCCGCCATTCCGAAGTGCCCGCAGCAACGGGATCGGAAATGGTCGTAATCTGATTTTGGCTGAGCAACGCCAATCGCGGGCCTTCGGGCGTCAGCAAATCAGCGGTTTTAACCTGACACTCTAGCCGGTAATGTGTATTCGGTTTGAGCGCAACCAATTGTTTGACCTCGCCTTCGAGTTTGGTGGTGTCGCGTCCGGCGAAAATCAGTTTGAGCGATTTTCCGCCGCCGTGGGCAACGCTTTGATCGAAACCGATTCTCGCGTAATTGCTGGGAGTGAGCATCCAATCGAAGTGATCGAAGTCCTTCTGAGAATCAATTTCAAAGCCGCCGTTCCAGATCAAATCGGAGCTGCGATTTCCTGTCAAAGAACCAATCGTCTCAACCCAAAGACCACGCGCTGTCGAAAACTGCTGTGTTCGAATCAGATAGGAAATGAATGCGGCGGCGCTTGGCGATTTAAACTTTTCTGCCACGTCAATGCCGCGATATAGACTGATGGCCATCTCCGTTTGAGATTGCTCAGCCAAAAATTGTACGAGACTTAATTGGGATTTAGGTTCATTGCCGACAACGGTTTTCAACATTTCCATTTTCCCGTTCGACGCTTGCCAAAGCAGGTCGAAAGCGATTGGTAAAAGCTCCGGGCGGCCTTTTGTCGCAAGGTTGAATTCATTCAACGACTCATCCAGCTTTCCCTGTCTTAACAAAAGATTGGCCAGCATCCATCTCACTTCGACATTGTTGGAAGTCAATCGGACTGCGGCCAACAACGACTTTTCGGCCTCTTCCGGTCTGCCGTCCGATTCCTGCACAGCGGCCAGCAATTTCCATGGACGATAATCCCAAGGGGAATTTTGAATCGCCAATGCGGCGTGCGTTTGCGCGCTTGCGGACAATTGCGAATCGAATACCGGTTCAGCCATTTCCACTTCCGCAAGACGGAACAAAGCGCGAGGCGAATGCGGTAGTCTGCCAACGGCAGCCACTGCAGCCTCACGGTTCATCACAATTCGGCGATCCGCTACCGTCCGAATAAGGTAGTGTCGGAAAACAACTCTGACAAATGCGCTTCCAAGTGCAAAAAGTAATGCCACCAGCACAATTTGCCTAACCAAGCTGTTCGTCTTGAATGCAACTGTCACAATTTCAGAATGCTCTACCGCCGCCGGCAAAGCCTGGATTGATTTTGGGAAGGTCGGTTGGGATGAAACTTTATCAGGGAGTCTGCGAGGCCACGGATTGAAATGACCGCAGCCTCTTCAGGAAGATTCGATGACGTTGTTGATCCGGGGCTGAGTTGGGTTCGGATTATTTGGGAATGACATTCGACGCTTGGGTTTGAGAAGAAACAACCGCTCCCGCAACCGCCGCGCCGCCCGCACCCAACAAAATCGCCGCAAGTGCGCCGGAGCCAACGGCGAGCGACGAACTCGACTGACTCGAAACCACGACTGGAACGCAGCGCACTCCGCGCTGCGTTGTCGCGGCCACCACCGAAGCGTCTTTTCCATCCGCCGCCGAAACACCTTCCGGCGTGCTGATCGCCACTTTCACGCCAGCCGGAGCGTTGACGACAACTTTGCCCATGGCCAGATCGCCGCTGATGATTCCATCAGAAAACTTGAGCACCATCTGCGTGCCCGGTGCCATTTCAACTCGCCCCAATTTTCCCAGATTGATGATTGCTCGATTCCCGTTTGCGCAAGCGACATTCAAACGGCTGTTGTTGAAAATACTCGTTCCATTGATCGCCTTCTTGTCATTCACAGTGACCGAACCCGTGACGGCGAGTTGTCCAACAACCTGTTTTTCATCTTTGGGGTTTCCGGCGGCAAAAGCCGAAGAGGAGAGAATGTTTCCGAAAGTGCCTAATGCGAAAAGCAAAACGAAGACGAGTGCTTTGCGAAGATTACGTAGCTGAACTCTCATAACCGAATCCTCCTAATGAACTGTGGGGCGTGATGAAATCATTGAATTGATAAGCTGATCAGAGGGGTCGAATCGGGGCGAAGCTTACTTTACACAAGTCCTTTTTTCAAATGGATTTTCCGACGTTTGAATAAACCTCGCCCCGTACTCAACACCTTAAAGGAAACCTCCTGTCGAGGCAGCATCAAAAACTGGCGTAGAACCACGGCGCGATGCCAATGTGAGCGTTTCGAGAATGAGTCGGAATCGGAACAATCGTTCGAGGGGCATGAAAACTAGGAAGTGCGGGGGGGGGATTGAACTGTCCCGGATAGATACCAAATGCCGGTGATTGCCAACCGCGCGTAAATTAAAATGACAGTGCCAATCAGTCAAGAAAATAGTCCCCCACCTCTGTAATTTCTTTGAAGCTACTTTCCGATGGTCACGGCTTGCCCCGAAACCAGGCTGCCCGGAGAGTTCACCACCGGAGTGTTGGCTTCCACCCCCTCGATCACAACCCAGTCGCCTTTGCGATCACTAACCACGATGTTTTTCTCAACTGCCTTTCCATCTTTCACCATGAAGAT
>CAZRXE010000781.1:0-4414 GCA_964603695.1 uncultured Heliomicrobium sp. | reverse complement strand
CGCGCTGGTCGCCGGACGGGTCGCAGTTGGTTTACCTGTCGAACCGGGAAGGCGCGACGCAGGTTTATCGTCGCTGGATGGACACGGGGCAGGTCGCCAAACTCACCAGCGTCACGCAGCCGATTGCCAATCTCGCCTGGTCGCCCGACGGCAAAACCATCGCCTTCACGATGCACGTACCGGAAGCGGCGGCTTCGATCATCAAAATGCCCGCCGCGCCCGAAGGCGCGAAGTGGGCGGAGCCGGCAAAGGTGATTGACAAGCTGGTTTATCGCTTCAACGGCGTGGGCTATTTGAAGCCCGGCTATTCGCAGATTTTCACGCTTCCGGCGGAAGGCGGCACTCCGCGTCAGATTTCCAGCGGCAGGTTTCATCACGGCGGCGGCGCGTTCACGGTCAGCGATTTGGTGTGGACGCCGGACAGCAAGGCTTTGTTGATGTCCTGCAATCGCCACGACGATTACGAAGTGAATCCGCGCGACACCGAGGTTTATGAGTTTTCCGTCAACGACGCTTCGGTCAAAGCCTTGACCACGCGCAAAGGCCCGGACGGCAATCCGCAGATTTCGCCCGACGGAAAATGGATTGCGTACCTGGGTTTTGAAGACAAGTATCAGGGCTATCAGGTGACGCGCTTGTCGCTGATGGCGCGTGATGGCAGCGGCGCGAAAACACTCTCCGGCGATTTTGATCGCGATGTCGCTTCGCATCGTTGGGCGGCGGACGGCAGCGGCTTGTATTTCCTGTCCAGCAGCGAAGGCAATACCGGGCTGTATTTCATTTCGCTCGACGGCAAGGCCAAGAAACTGCTCGGCAACATCGGCAGCGGAACCAGTGCTTACGGCGGCAGCGGCGCGTTCTCGCTGGCCAAAAACGGCGCTTTCGCCGTCACGCTGTGCAGCACATCGAATCCCGGAGACATTGCCGCCGGCACGCTCGCCAATCCCGCCGCCGCGAAAACCCTGACAGCCGTCAATGAAGACCTGTTTGCCGGAAAGCAAATCGGCACGGTCGAAGAAATCTGGTACACCTCGTCCAAAGACAATCGCAAGATTCAAGGCTGGATCATCAAACCGCCGCAATTCGACGCTTCTAAAAAGTATCCGCTGATTCTGGAAATTCACGGCGGGCCGTTTGCCGATTACGGTTCACGCTTCGATCTGGAAAAACAGATGATGGCCGCCTCCGGCTATGTCGTGCTGTATACCAATCCGCGCGGTTCAACCAGCTACGGGCAGGAATTCGGCAATCTGATTCATCACGCTTATCCGGGGGATGATTTTTATGATTTGAATTCGGGCGTGGATGCGGTCGTCGCCAAAGGCTACGTTGACCCGGAGCAGGTTTACGTCACAGGCGGCAGCGGCGGCGGCGTGCTGACTTGCTGGATGATCGGACGTTCGACGCGGTTTCGCGCGGCGGTGACGGTTTACCCGGTCATCAACTGGTACAGCTTCGTGCTGACTTCGGACATCGGCAATTGGACGGTCAATCACTGGTTTCCGGGCTTCCCCTGGGACAACGTCGAACATTACGAAAAGCGCAATCTGCTGTCGGTGGTCAAAAACGTCAAAACGCCGACGATGGTCTTGACCGGCGAAGCCGACTACCGCACACCGATGTCTGATTCGGAGCAGTATTATCAGGCGTTGAAACTGCTCGGCGTGGAAAGCTTGCTGGTGCGCGTGCCGGACGAACCGCACGGCATCCAAGTTCGACCGAGCCATCACATGTCGAAAATGCTCCACATCGTCGGCTGGTTCGATCAGCACCGGAAGGGAAGCGAATCGGCGCAGTCGGCTTCCGCAAAGTGAAACAATCAATGATGAAAAAGTTTATTCCGCTGCTTTTGCTTCTTTTGTTCAGCCTGTCCGCTCAAGCTGCTGATGACTGGCCGCAGTTTCGCGGCCCCGAAGGCACTGGACATTCCGACGCGCGCGATTTGCCGCAGGAATGGAGCGAGACGAAAAACATCGTCTGGAAAACCGCCATTCACGACCGGGGCTGGTCTTCGCCGGTGGTTTACGGCAAGCAGGTCTGGCTGACTTCGGCGTCGGCGGACGGGCGTAAGCTTTATGCGCTCTGTCTGGATCGCGACACCGGCAAGATCATTCGCGACATCAAGCTCTTTGAAGTCGAAAAGCCGCAGTATGCGCATCCGTTCAACACCTACGCTTCGCCGACGCCGGTGATTGAAAAAGGGCGCGTGTACATCACCTTCGGTTCGCCCGGCACGGCTTGCATTGATACGACGACGTTCAAAGTCTTGTGGGAGCGGCGCGATTTTGAATGCAATCATTTTCGCGGTTCGGGTTCCTCGCCCGTCATCTTTCGCGATTTGCTGTTGATGCATTTCGACGGCAGCGATTATCAATTCGTCGTGGCGCTCGACAAACGCACGGGCAAAACCGTCTGGCGGACGAATCGCTCAATTGATTTTCAAGACCTGGACAAAAACGGAAAACCGATGGCGGAAGGCGATTTGCGCAAAGCGTTTTCGACGCCGCACGTCGCGCAAATCAACGGGCGTTGGGAATTTATCAGCCTGGGCGCGAAGGCCGCGTATTCTTACGATCCGTTTACCGGCAAAGAACTCTGGCGCGTCGAAGAGCGCGCGCAGCATTCGGCCAGCACGCGGCCCGTGCTTGGCCACGGCATGATTTTTTTCCCGACTGGATTTTCTGCCGGGCAGCTTTTCGCCGTGCGCACGGGCGGCAACGGTTTGATTACCGACACGCATGTCGTTTGGAAGGTCAAACGCGGCGTCTCGAACAAACCTTCGATTCTGTTGATCGGCGATTTGATTTATATGATCGGCGACACGGGCATCGCCAGTTGCATTGACGCCAAGACCGGCGAACAGGTCTGGCAACAGCGCATCGGCGGCGAATATTCGGCTTCGCCCGTGTACGCCGACGGCAAAATCTGGCTGTTCAGCGAAGACGGCAAAATCACCGTTATCAAACCGAGCAGAACTTTTGAACTGCTGGCGGAAAATCGTTTGGACGAAGGCTTTCTGGCTTCGCCGGCGATTGCCGGAAAAGCGTTTTTCCTGCGTACCCGAACGCATCTTTATCGAATCGAGAAAAAATAGGGGAGATTGGTAATGAGACTCTTCATTCGCCGTGCCAATGCGTGGCTTGTGTCATTGTTGATCGTCGCGTTGAGTTTGCCCGCGCCTGCGTTGGCGGCAGACAAACGTTCGATCACCGAAATGGATTTGTTCAAGTTCGTCTGGATCGCCGATCCGCAGATTTCGCCGGACGGTTCGCAGGTGGCATTTGTGCGAACGTGGATCAATCAAAAAGCGGATCGCTACGATTCGGCGTTATGGATCGTGCCGACCAACGGCGGCACGGCCAGACAATTGACCGGCGGGCCGCGCGACGGTTCGCCGCGCTGGTCGCCGGACGGCAAGACGCTAGCATTCATACGCTCGGCGGAAAAAGAAGGCCGTCCGCAACCGCCGCAAATTTATCTGCTCACCTTCGGCGGCGGCGAAGCCCAACCGTTGACTGAAATGCCGCGCGGCGCAGGCAACTTTGAATGGTCGCCTGACGGCAAAAACATCGCGTTTGCCAGCACGGAAGAGCCGGGCAAGTCGGAAAAGACAATGACTGAGGCCGGCGAGATGAAAGACAAAGCGCCGCAGCACGTCAGCGATGTGCGCGTGATTACCAAAGCGACTTATCGCTCGAATGGCGCAGGCTACACGAACCCGCGCACCGCCGCCCACATCTGGACAGTCAGCGTTCCCGCTACTCCGGGCCAAATGCCCAAGCCGAAACAAGTCACGAAAGGGAAGTACAGCGAAGGCAATTTCTCCTGGTCGCCCGACGGCTCGCGGTTCTTTTTCGTCGCGCGCCGCGTGGCTGAAGCCTATTACGAAACGACGCACACGGATTTGTACTCCGTGGCGGCGGACGGCAGCGACGAGAAAAAGGTGCTGGCCTTCGTCGGCGGACTCGGCGATTACACTTTCAGCAACGACGGCAAACGCATTGCATTTGGTGGTTCGTTGACGCACACGCCGGTCAAATCCTACACGCAGTCTGATCTGTTCGTGATGAACAACGACGTCGGCGCAACGCCCAGGAATCTGACTGCCGAATATGATTTCGACATTGGCGGCGGCATCGGCGGCGATCAATCGTCGCCGCGCGGAGGCGGTCGCAGCGGCGTATTGTGGAGCAAGGACGACCGTTCGTTGATCGTCAACGTCGCCGAACACGGGCGCGCCAATCTGAAACGTATTGACGCCGCCACGGGGAAAGTCGAAGCCCTGACCAAAGGCGACCACACCGTGCAGGCATACAGCGCAACGCCCGATGCCTCGAAGATGGCTTTGCTGATTTCGACTTCCGTCAACATCCACGATCTGTTTTTGCTCGACACGGCCAGCGGCAAGCTGACG
>CAZRXE010000780.1:0-1606 GCA_964603695.1 uncultured Heliomicrobium sp. | reverse complement strand
GTGATCCACGCCTTCCCCGGCGAGCAATGCTTCGCGATCCACTTCATCACCACGGCAACGGCCTCTTCGGGCGTTGAAGGAACCGGCGCGCACATTGCGAACTCGTCATCCAGCAACGCGCCTGCGTCGTGACACTCAGCGACTGAAGCCGAGAGCAGCCGCAATTCCGGGGTCTGCGCTTTCGGGCTCGAAACATCCCAAGCCCACAACGCGCCGCGAATCACGAGTTGCCGGACTTGGTCGGTAGTGATGCCGGGGCAAGAGCGGTTCAAGTGTCCGATGGAGGCGGCAACCTCGATGACCGCGTGGTCATAGCGCGGCGTCTTAAGGCCGCGCAAAGAGAGTTGGGACGGAGCAGGCATGTTCAGGAAACGATGTCGAACGGATGCGCTGTTTTGTCTTCACTCCAGAAACCGCCGTAGCGCCACGAATGGAAAAATCCCTCCTCATCAAGGCCGAGGATCGGAAACGTCTGCGCGCCATTGCACACGACTGCGAGGCTCAGCCACGTGACCGCCTTCAATCCGTTGCGCAATGTCACCGCACGCGTGTGTGGCGGGCGTCGAATCTGGATTCCTGCTTGGGTGTTCATTTCACTCCTTTCCCGTCAACCGCCGCCGATTTGATAATCAGCAGTTCAAGTTGACGATCAGATTGATCTAAACGGATTGCTGCCTTGCGAACGCTGTCGGCTTCGGGCGAATCGCAAGCAAGTTCCATGAAGCCGCGCAGATACAGCCGGGCTTCGGACATTGGCAGTTCGCGCGCGAGCTTCATGCTTTCGCTCAGAAAGAACTGGGTTGCTTCGCTCATAACGGGTTATTGGGGAAATTTGATGCCGCGCTTCTCCAGCCACTTGCGAATGCGCGGGCACTCGCCATTGGCAGCCAATCGAAATGAATTGGGGTGACAGCCAGCCAGGGTCGCGGCCTCCTTGATTTTGCGGAACCGCGCGATGATCTGCCCCTTGACGCCACTCCATTTCCGTGATTCACTGTTCTGACTGTGACTATTCACAGTCATGAATATGAATTTCATGGGGATGACAGTCAACTATTTTGTGAAAGAATCTTTCAGGCTGTGACAACGCCGAATTTTCCAGAACAGGCCCGGCTCTTGGAGTCGCTGCTCAAGCGAAGTCAATTGTCAGCGGAGCAATTTGCCGAGCGGTCATTTGTGAAAGTGGAGACCTTCCGCAAATATCTGGCCGGGTATCAACTGGCGGGGAAGAGGCTCCTGACTCAAATGCAGCAGGTGGCTGATTTTGAAGAGCACCTCAACAAAGAATCCGCTGGGAAATTATCCGAGGTTGGCGGTCAGCGCGAGCAGATCATCGAGTACGCGGGAAAATTATCCCGCCTGCCACCTGATGACCAGGCGCTTGCCAAGCAGATCATTGACCGCTTGGAAGCAGCAACTGGCCGGACTCCTAGTTCAAATGAAGCTGGTCTGCGCAAAAAGCAGGCTGTCGCAATTGGTCTCCAAACTGCCGGTCATATTCCTGGCGAAGCTTCCGGAGCAACTTCACCTCCTCAGCAAGTTCCCAATACACCCGCTCCATCTCCCGGAGCTTCTCGACCGCCCAAAACCGAGCGCCCGCAGACTC
>CAZRXE010000779.1:0-4975 GCA_964603695.1 uncultured Heliomicrobium sp. | reverse complement strand
AACAGTTTGAGCGCGACCTTGCGTTTCAGGCGCGTGTCTTCGGCCAGCCAAACCTCTCCCATCCCGCCGCGCCCGAGCAAAGAGACGACCTCGTATTGCTTGATGACGTGACCAATCAGCGATTCATCTTTAACCGACAATTTGTCGTCGAGGGATTGCTGAGTGAGTTGCCCGGCACGGCGACGAGCTTCGCGCTCGACGGCAGGAGCTGAAAGAAAATCATCCGCCTGCGGCTGGGCAGCCAGCAGGGCTTCGACTTCACGACGCAAAGCTTGGTCGTTTTCACATTCGAGGCCGAGATAATTTTCCCGCGCCGCCGCATCCATCATCTTTGCTGAGTGAAAGAGACGTTCGAGACGTTTGAAACGATCGGCTTTGCTCTTGTCGGCCATGGACTTCCCCTTGTCTCATTGGCTCAATTCGTGAAACAATCAGGTCTGGGCGAATTCCCAGTCGCGCATCACCGTGCGCGTAGAAACTTGCAACAATCCGGCAATCTCTTCGGTGTTCAAACCACCGAAGAAGCGTAACTCGACGATGCGGCTCTTACGCGCATCTAGCGCGGACAATTCATTAAGCGCCCTGTCCAAGGCGAGCAACTCAGCCCCGTGTTCATCGGCCCTTGCAACCGCCGCTGAGAATGACACGCGCAAGACATCGCCTCCGCGCTTTTGCGCCTGGCGCTCACGTGCTTCATCCACCAGCACGCGCCGCATCAATTGCGCGGCCACGCTGTAAAAATGCGCGCGGTTTTGCCAACTCACCTGACGCCAACCAATCAGCCGCAACCACGCTTCGTTCACCAACGCCGTCGTTTGCAGCAAATGACCCGGCTGTTCGGCTTGAAGATAATGGTGGGCAATGCGCTGCAACTCGGTCTGCACCAGCGGTGCAAGTTGTTCGAGCGACGCAGCGTCACCGTTACTCCAGGCGATCAATAATTGAGTTACTTGTGGTGAAGAGTCCCCACTCATCGTTTCCCCCTGGCTTTGAACTGCGGATTTATACCCAAACTACCTGGCAACTGCGCATTCACGCGGTGAATGCGCAACCGGTATGCCCTGAATGAAAATTTTTCAAAAAAGAGATAGTGTCAAGAGTTGTGGAAATTCTTTTTCACCACGCCCCCGTTAAAGCCACTTTGCCACTACCCATTCCGATTGGGAACGCACTTTGGCTTACGGCATCCCCGGATGATAGGTAATTTCCAGATTGGCTTTGATTTCTGCCAGAGTGAATCGAACAGGTTTGAACTTGCCTGCGGCATAAAGCTCGGCCTGATCCAGGTAATGCTTCGATTTCGGGTCGGCGCTTTGGCCAAAGACCAAGACCGATTGCGCGCGAAGTTGTTTTCCAAACTCAACCACCGCCACGAAAGTATTGCCTGCCGTGCCGTAACGACGCTGCTGGCCTTTTTCGCTTCGGGCAGTGAAGGTAAACGCCATTCCCGCAAAGCTGGGGCCGCCCGCGACCGGCAGGCTAGGCTTTTTGTCGTCGAAGGCTTCATCGCCGCCGGTGTGGACGCGCTGCAAGCGATTGATCTCGCCCCATTGAACCCGCCACGTGCCAAACTTCGTTTCCAGGTCGGCGACGGTCTTTTCCAGCGCGTTCAGCATTCGGAATTTCGGTTCGCTGCGGTCGGCATTGGCGCGTTCCAGCGCCAGGATGAATAAGGTCGTGGCCGTTGAATCCAGACGCGCCGTCTGATCCCAGGCCGTCAATTCCATCACCATCGGTTTCAGTTCTTCGGCCTTCGCTTCGTTTTCGCGTTTCATCTGTTCCCATTGATCGGACAACGCGCGGATGCGTTCGGCGGCTTCGCCGACGGTAGTGTCCGTGGCGGCTTTCGTCCATTCGTCAAAGGTGAATTTCTTTTTGGCCGTCAGTAATCGCCGGGAGACTTTGGCGCGCGGCGTGTCTTCTTCGGGAACCATGTACGCCGGAAACTTTTCCTTCGGCGGATTGCCTTCTGAGGTCGTTAAAAACGCCGTCGAATTGCAGTTCTGCAAAAAGCCCGACTTCGGATTCAGAAACAACGGCAACTCTTCCAGCGCGTGAAAGCCCTGCCACTCGGTTGCCGGCGTGCTGCCGTCCACGGGTTTCGTCCAGTCAAACTTTGTCGAACGGCGCGGAACCGCATTTCCGTGGACATAAAAGATGTTGCCTTTGTTGTCGGCGTACAGTGTGTTCGATCCGGTCAGGCTGACTTTGCCGAGCGCCGCGCGGAATTCTTTCAAATTGCGCGCACGGTTCATGGCGATGCGTTGTTCCAGTTCGCCGCCTTCTTCCAACCGTGCGATGCGCGCGGCGACGGCTTTGCCGTTGCGTTGGCCGATGATCGGGCCGTGATGCGTTTTGCGAAACCGATAACGGCGCACTTCAATTCCCTGCTCGGTTTTGACCTTGACGGTGTCCGCCCATTCGACGGCGGTTCGATGTTCGTTGCCGTATTTGTAGGCCAGCGGATTGGCCGGATCGTCAAAGCTTTCCAGGTAAACATCCGCCGTGTCGGCATAATTGTTCGTATGGCTCCAACCGAGAAATTGATTAAAGCCCGTGCGAATGTAGGCTGTACCCAAAATCGCAAAGCCGTAGACATTCAAGCCTTCCTCGCTGTTCAACTGCGCTTCGTAGCGTTGGCCGCCGCCGAAAAAGCCTACATGCGGATTGATGAAAAGCATCGCGTTGCCGCCGGCGCTTTTTCGCGGAGATACCGCCCACATATTCGAGCCTTCTTCAATGTCCAAATGCGATTCGACAAACCATGATTGCAACCCGTCAAAATTCATTGGAGCAGCTTCGGCTTTATTTGTAGCTTCCGGTTTGCCCAACTGAATCTCGTTGGCATTCAAACCCAACCGATTAACGCCGCCGACTCTGCCCGAACGCGCGAACGCCAGCACCTGCCAGCCTTCCAGACCGATCAGCAATCGAGGCTTGATTTCTGAATGACGCGCGATGAAGTGATTCACTCCGGCGGCAAAGGCATCACACAGCGCGCGCAAATCAGCAGGCAAGCGGTCGTACTCGGCTTTGGACAGTCGTTCGATTTCAAACAGGCGGTAACTCAGATCGCGCGCCAACGCCCGCTCGCCTTCCAGTTCGGCGGCGCGCCCCAGCGCGTTGATGTAATCGGTTTCGAGCTGCCAAAAATTGTCTTCGCATTGCGCATAGGCCAAGCCAAAAACAACGGCGGCATCGGTCTTGCCGAAAATGTGCGGCACGCCGAACGTGTCCCGGTGGATCATTACCTGCCGGGCAAGCGTTTCGGACTGTTGATTTGGAGTCTGAGCGGGTACGTTACTTCCAGTTAGCACTACAACCAGGACAAACCAACAAATGCGGGAAGTCATCGGAAAGTCTCCTACCAGATTAGGTTTAAGTTTTGATGCCGAACTTTTCAAACCGACGATAGAGCGCGGCGCGGCTCAATCCCAGAGCGTCGGCGACTCTGCTGATGTTGCCGCCGTGATGCTTCATGGCTTTCAGGATCATGGCTTTTTCCAGATCGTCCAGCGTCATTGCGCCGACTTGCGGCAGCGCGTCTTGATCGTCTTCGCGCGAATCGGCGCGGGCGTCCATGGCCATCGTCATTTCAAAGTCTTCTTTTTCCAGCCGGTCTTTGCCGCTGATGAGCAGAGCGCGTTCGATGACGTGACGCAGTTGGCGAACGTTTCCCGGCCACGGCTGCTGTTGCAACCAGCGCAGCGCGGCATCGTGAATGGTCAGCGTCGCGCGGCGATAGACTTTCGCCAGGTTTTCCAAAAAGCGTGCAGCAATCAGCGGAATATCGTCCGGGCGTTCGCGCAAACTCGGCAGGTGAATGGCGATGAGATTCAAGCGATACAACAGGTCTTCGCGAAACTGTCCGTGTGCGACCATTTCGGCGAGGTTGCGGTTGGTGGCTGAAACCACTCGGACATCCACCGTGCGCGTTTGGCTGGAACCGAGTACTTCGTAAGTCCTGTCCTGCAACACGCGCAACAGTTTGACCTGCGAACCGGGATCGAGGTCGCCGATTTCGTCCAGAAAGATCGTCCCGCCGTCGGCCATCTCAAAACGGCCTTTGCGATCCTGTTTGGCGTCTGTGAACGCGCCGCGCACGTGGCCGAACATTTCGCTTTCAAACAGCGTGGCCGGAATGCCGCCCAGATTGACTTTGACCAGCGGGGCCGGGCGGCGAGGACTGTTGCGATGAATGGCGTCGGCGATCAACTCCTTGCCCGTACCGCTTTCGCCGGTAATCAACACCGAAGCGTCTGTGGCCGCGATGCGCCCGATCAATTCCAGCACGCGCAAAAACTTCGAATCGCCGCCCGCCAAATCGCCGAAATCATAACGAGCGTCGAGTTCTTCGCGCGTCGGAGTTTTGTTTTGCGGTTTGGCGGAATTGACTTCGGCCAGGCCCAGCGCAGTGCGGACGGCTTGCAGGATTTGCTGATGCGTCCAGGGTTTGGTGATGAAATCCGAAGCGCCCGCGCGAACGCCCTGCACGGCCAGTTCGATGGAACCCCAGGCGGTAATCAACACGACAGGCAGTTGCGGCTTGCGCGCTTTGATCGCCCGCAGCAACTGCAAGCCTTCTTCGCCGCTGGTCTGCCGCGAAAAATTCATGTCCTGCAAGACCATCGCAAAAGCTTCGCTTTCCATCAACGCCAAAGCTTCAACGGGACAAGCGGCGGAGCGCGAAGCATACCCGGCCTGTTTGAGCAGCAAGACCAGCGATGCCGTCACCGACGGATCGTCGTCCACGATCAAAATAGGTTGGGAAATTTTGCCTGCTCGATCCGCCATTCGCTTACCGCCTGTAAATGTGAAAAGCGAGAAAGCCCGCGTAAACCACCATCAACACGCCCGGCACAATGAATTCCCAGGAGCGTTCCGGTTTCAACCGGTTCAACATTCTCAAACCGTGCTTCGGGTAAACAAAATACAACAGCCCTTTCAACACCCAGCCCCAGCCCAACAGCGTCAA
>CAZRXE010000778.1:0-3334 GCA_964603695.1 uncultured Heliomicrobium sp. | reverse complement strand
TGTCGCCGCGTCCGTGAAACCAAACATCCAGGCGATATTGATGAGGCAAATTTGGCTGGTAGGTCGGCGGCACGACCAATCCATAAGGCTGCACGGAACCGTCAACATCCGAAACATAGCCGCGCACAATCAAACCGGTTTGCGTCGTCCACGAAGCCTTGCCCGCGCGCAATTCGGCGGCGCGTTCCATTCCCTGTTTAAGCTGGCGTTTGGCCGTGGCGATTTCTTCGGGTTTGAAAAATTCGTTGTAGGCAAGCGCATAACGCGCCGCGTTGTAGAAGATTTGTACGTCCGGCAGCAACGCCGACAATGCAGGTTGTTTTTTCAAGGCTTCGCGCAGGCCGTCAATTTCTTTGCCGAGCGCGGCAATGCCTGCTTCGAGTTCGGCGCGATCGGCTGCGGAAACTTCAATGCCGGGCGGCGGCACGGACTTGATACTACCTGGATTGTTTTGTTGTGCGGCGGTTGTGCCAATGACAAACAGGAACGCGGCCAACGCAAATGCGAGCCGTGACGGACGTGAGCGCATCGGAATTCTCCTTCGAGCGTAGAGTTTGGACGTGAAAGCGCGCTGAGTGTAGGCAAGCTGGGCGAAAAGCTCAAAGCCCATGTTTGGAGTAATGGAACGCCCGCGCTACTTTCTTTTTCTTAAAAGCTATATCATCCGCCCGCTTCACCGCCTGATTGATTTCAATCAAATTCATCAACCGAAACCGGAGGAAACCATGCGGCAATTCACCCTTAGAGTTTGCGCGCTGCTGCTCTGCACGGCGTCGGCAATCGCTTTGATTGCCATTGACTGGTCGCGCGCGGCCAACGCCCAACAGCAGGACGCCAAAAAAGACGATTCAAAACCGGCTGAAAAGAAAGACGAACTGATTTTGAAGCCGGAAGGAAAAATTTCCTTCACCACGGACGAAGGCACCTGGATGTCGTTGGATGTTTCGCCCGACGGCCAGACGATGGTCTTCGATCTGGCCGGCGACGTTTACACGCTGCCCATCGGCGGCGGCGAAGCCAAGCGAATTTTGGGCGACACCTCGTTTGAATCGCAGCCGAAGTTTTCGCCAGACGGCAAACAGATTGTGTTCATCAGCGACCGCAGCGGAGCCGAACAGTTATACGTTTGCAAACCCGATGGCAGCGAAGTCAAAGCCATTACCAAAGGTCGCGGCGCGGGAATGTTGATGTGGGTGTCGCCTTCGTGGACGCCGGACGGCAATTACATTCTGGCTTCAAAATCCGAACGCGGCATCGGAACTTTTCATGTGTATATGTTCCACAAAGACGGCGGCACAGGCCTCAGCGTAGGCCCTCCGCCTCCGCCTCCGCCGACTCCCGGACAACCCGCGCCGCCGACCGGGCCTCAGTTGAATAAAATGGGAGCCGTCGCTTCACCCGATGGTCGTTTCATTTACTGGGCGCAGCGCAATGGAGCTTTCAGTTACAACGCGCAGTTTCCTCTGTGGCAGGTGGTTCGATTCGACCGCGACACCAGCGAAACTTCGACGATCACCAACGCGCAGGGCAGTGCCATGCGTCCGCTGCTGTCGCCCGACGGCAAGCATCTGGTGTATGCCACGCGCTGGAAAACGCAGACGGCTCTGCGCGTGCGCGATTTGGAAACCAGCCAGGAACGTTGGCTGATCAACGGCGTCACGCGCGACGATCAGGAATCACGCGCCACGCGAGATACCTTTCCCGGCTACGCCTTTTTGCCCGACGGCAAAAGTTTGATTGTGCCGATTGACGGCAAAATCAAGCGTGTGGATTTCGCCACCGGCCAGGCCACGACGATTCCTTTCAGCGCCAAAGTCGAAGTGGACATAGCCGCGCGGTTGCATTTCGATTACCGCGTTGACGAGAGTCCAACGGTCAAAGCGCGCCTGATTCGCTATCCCGTGCAATCGCCCGATGGCAAAAGGCTGGCGTTTTCGGCTTTCAACAAAATCTACACGATGGACTTGGCTTCTTCAGGTGGGGCGGCGGCCACGCCCAAACGGCTGACCAATTTGACGGTCGGCGAATTTATGCCGACGTGGTCGCCCGACGGCGGCAGCATCGCTTTTGTTACGTGGTCGCGCGACGGCGGTCACATTTACAAAGTCGCGGCTGGCGGTAGCTCGCCTCAGCAATTGACGCAACGAGCCGCCTATTACAGTTCGCCTGTGTTTTCGCCCGACGGTTCAAAGATCGTTTTCACTTCGGCTTCGATTGACGATCAGATGTTTGCCGACTTGCGGCAGGAACACGAATTCCTATCCGAAGCCGAAGCCATACTGCACGGCCACGCCGACCGTGAAATTACCGGCGTAGGCGGCAACACGGGCGTTGACCTTCGTTACATTCCCGCCGGCGGCGGAGCTTCCACGCTCATCAGTTCCCTGGCCGGTCGTTATCCACATTTCAGCAACGATGCCAACCGTGTTTACCTGAGTTCCGGCCAAGGGCTGATTTCGATTCGGTTGGACGGGCAGGATCGTCGCACGCACGTTCGCGTCACTGGCAGCGGCGCTCCGCCGAATCAGGTGTCGGCCAGCCAATACAAAATCTCGCCCGATGGCACGCAGGTCTTTTGCGAAGTGCAGGGCAAACATTATCTGGTGACGATTCCAAAAGTGGGCAAGGAGACGTTGAACGTTGGCGTCACGGCCCCGGTGGCTTCCGTGCCGTTCAAGAAAATGTCTGCCGAAGGCGGCGATTATCTGGCGTGGTCGAATGACGGCAAATCAGTGACGTGGTCGTGGGGAGCGAAGTTTTATCGGCAAGCGGTTTCAACCGACAAACCCGAAAGCTTCGACGTAACAGTGGAATCCGCGCGCGCCAAAACCAAAGGCACAGTGATTTTGTCCGGCGCTCGCATCGTGACGATGAAAGGCGATGAAGTCATCGAACGCGGCGACATCACCGTCACCGACAATCGCATCACGGCCATCACGCCCATGCCGCTGGTCAAAGGCAAAGCTCCGAAAGCGAATTACCCGGCGGACGTAAAAGTGATTGATGTTTCGGGCAAGACGATCATTCCGGGTTTGGTGGATGTTCACGCGCATATGTGGCCGCCGCGCGACGTGCATCAAACGCAGGTCTGGCAATACCTGACCAATCTGGCTTATGGCGTAACAACGACGCGCGACCCGCAAAGCGCGACGACAGACGTTTATGCTTACGCCGATCTGGTCGAAACCGGCGAGATCATCGGCCCACGCATTTACACCACAGGCCCCGGCGTCTTTGACCGTTCCGGCCTGGACGACAAAGACTCCGCGCGCAATGTCATCAAGCGTTACAAGGAAGCCTACCAAACGATGACTTTGAAGGAATACGTCACCGG